>DDIK01000175.1 GCA_002338505.1 Bacteriovorax sp. UBA1852 | reverse complement strand
TCCATTTGCAATCATCTTTGCGGTCGTCTCTATATCTTCATCACTCCATTCTCCGCGATACTTTTCAAGATATTGGGTGGTGATTTTGTGCTGCATTTGCGTGATAAGATCAAAGAGGGGAACGACATTTCCTTTTCTCGAGCTCATTGCTCCATTCTTAAGCTCAACCATTTCATATGGAAGATGATAGCAGTCCTTAGCTTGTTCAAATCCTATTTTTTCTAAGACTTTAAAGACTTGCTTAAAATGGAAAGCCTGTCTTGAATCAACAATATAAATATTTTTTTGGACACCAAATTCTTCAAATTTCTTCTTTGCTAGTGCCACATCTTTGGTGGCATAGAGACCTGTTCCATCAGACTTAATAAGAATACAGAAACCTAGCTTCTCTTCTTCTAAATTTACACCGATAGCACCTTGATCTTTTATAAAGACACCTTTTTCATAGTATTCATTGCATATATCAACAGATGGCTGATCCATTTCAGACTCAAAAAACCAGCGATCAAACTCGACTGAGGCCCAGTCATAAGTCTGTTTCATGAGCTCGAGTGACCACTCTCTTGTCTCTTTCCATAAGTCGTAGAATTCACCTTTTTCGCTATGTAGCTCTTTAAGAATTTCTGTTAATTGCTCACGGTTTCTCTCTTCTTTATCAGTTCCTAGCTCATCTTCAAGCTTGAGATTTGCTGTTGAATAGATTTTTCCAAGCCATTCGCCTTTATTTTCTTTCGGAGTATCTTCTTTGCTGTGGTACTTAAGATACCAGAGACATTTTGCAACGTGAGTTCCACTGTCACCCGGATAAGTTACAGGAATTACCTCTTGATCACAGTAAGACTTGATCTTGACGATAGCATTTCCAAGACAGAGGTTTCTCATGTGGCCTACGTGCATTTCTTTGTGAGTATTAGGCTGAGAATATTCGATCATTGTTTTAAATTTATCTTTTGTTAATTCTTTTTTAAAAAAATCTTTTGATACCATTTGATCAATGACACTTTTACCATAAAGAATTGGAGAAACTTTAAAGTTTACATAAGGACCCTGTAAGAGAACTTCTTGAATATCATCAGATTTATTAATTGCTGAATGTATCTTCTTGGCGATTTCGACGGGAGAGCTTTTAAGCGCCTTGGCCAAAGGAAAGCATGCAAATGCAAATTGTCCCATCTTAAGATTAGGAGTTTCTGATAAGCCGTTATATATATCTTCGATTTTGAGTTCTACATCATCAAAGCTTTCTTTGATGCTCGACTCAATTTCTTTGGCAATCTTTAACTTTATTTCATTGTGCATTAACATAGATCTCTCTCTTCATTGCTTTTAAGAGAATATACTACCTTAATTTTCTACTATTGAAAATTAATGTATAATCTATTTAATGAAAAAACTTACCCTTATTTTACTCTTGTTGTTTTTCCGCTTTGTTGTTCAATCTGAAGTCGCACCGACTGTAAAGAATACATCTGGAGAGTTTTATAAAAATAATATTGAAAAAGCAGTTATCTCTAGTCTTTATAGAAGAGGCGAGTATCTCATCTATGATTGTATCAATAAGCATTTTGCCTGTGTTATAGGACCTCATTATGAGAGGTGCCGTGAGACCGGCACAAAAGAAATTGTCTATGACTCAAATTTCTGTCTCAAAATTAAAGAATTTCAAGATCAGCCAAGCTGTTTTGTTGCGCACGAGCAATTTTCAGATAAGTCGCGCATGAAATTCTTTTGTAAAAGAGAGATGGAAAGAGAGTAGCTTGCTTACGACTCGATATTCTTATACATCAGAATGTGCTCACCAACATCTTCAATATTAAAGACTTGGCCCTCAGACTCGAAACCTACTGTTTCATAGAAGCCTTTTGACTCAGTACGAGCATTACACCATACAAGATTACAGAAGTTTTGCTTGATCATTGGAAAGGCCACATTTAAAAGTTCCCTACTAAGTCCCTTGCCTCTATATTCTTTAAGAGTCGCCATGCCTCGAAGTTGAAATTGATTTTCTGATTCAAAAGCTGGGTTTTTTCGAAAGTAAAATGAGGCAATAGAGACGAGTCTATTCTCAACAAAGGCACCAAGATGAAAGGTCTGATCTTCAGCATCTCCTTCAAAGTGGCATGTCTCAATAGGTCTTCCTGGCCTGAGAACTTTACTCCTAATCTGGTAAGTGTCTCTGGTACTAACTCTCTTAACTTGCATTGCTTGCATATATAGTTCTATTCCTAATTTAAGGGCATTCTGAAATTTTTTGCTAGAATACAGACAGATGTGTTTTAATGCTAGAGGCGCCGCGCTAGAGCTGGCGAGTGCTTTTAAATAAGGCTTTCATCGTAATCTCACCAACGGTTTCAGTAAAAATTTCAAAGATTGTATCAGGGATTTTTGACTTCTTACCGACCCAAAATGTTGTTGAATAGAATGCGCAACGACCTTTATGCTTAAAAACATAAATATTGCCTTTAAGACCCTTGAGAAATCCTTTCTTAAAAGAGAAGTGATAATTACCTGGCTTACTTATCCGCTCGATTTGAAAATTAAGAGACATCGGAAAGGGCAGTAAGCTTGAGTCGAGATAGAGATATATTTCTTTGGTCTCTTCAGCGTAGCCTGAAAGTTTAACGAGATCTAAATATTCATGAAATTTTTCATAACGTGAAAGCTTCTTTAGTGCTTTGCGACAACCATTGGGATGGAGGCCGGCTATCATATAATTTAGAGATTGCTGTTGTTTCTTGCTCTCAACTTTTGACTTTTTATAGATGTGACCTTGATCTAAATATTTCAAAATCTTCTTATTTACTTTGGTTTCATGAAACTGACGTTCAAAGCTAAACGTGCGAGAATAAAGTAAAATTGTAGTTATTATAATAAGATAACGCATTGTCTCTTTCCAGTACTTCACTGTAACCTTATCATTTTTATAGCAAAGTCGCTCTATTTTAACATGACATACAGAATAAGACAGGGGAATTCAAAGCATGGGACGCATTGAGTCAGTCAAACGAAAAGGCAGAACAAAAGACGCAGTTATCGAAAGTAAAGATCAGCGTTGGCACTGTCGTAATCGAATTACATTAGTTTTTGGAAGTAACGATATTGAAGATCTTGAAACCTATACCTATGGAGAACATGAGGTAAATTTTGGCACGGTGAAATTTCACCAGGCAAAATCTAAGGCCATCGAGGAACTTCTAGATAATTGTATTGATGAATTTTACAGAGGCCATGTCACTGAAGTTCATACATACCTGAGTGATGACGGTAAAACGATCACTGTAGAAGATAATGGTATAGGTTTTCCACTACCAAAAATTCCTCAAGTTTATTCTGAGTTTAGAACTGGTTCAAAGTTTAAAGATGAAGAAACAGACGCGAAGGGCTTTCTGCATCGTACTCTAGGGCAAAATGGACTTGGAGCTGCAGCAACTTGTCTAACTAGTGACGAATTTAAAGTTACAGTGAGACACTATAATTCTAAGAAAGAGCAAACGATTACATTTATCGATGGTGCACTGAAGACAAAGAAAGGTAAGGCCAAGACTTTTAAGGGCCACTCTGGGGTCAAGATAACCCTGACGCTTTCTAATGAAGTCTATAAGAATAATGTTGTCGATTCTGAACTTCTAAAAAAGAGAATTATCGACCTTGCGTATAATAACCCGGGTCTTGCATTCTATTTTAATAAAGAAAAGTTTCACTATCAAAAAGGACTCTTTGAATTAGCTCAAAGAATTGATTCTGAGCATGCTGAACACATTGGTGACTCTGAATATATTTATGAAACTGTAAATGCTAAGAAAAAGAAAGTTAAAGGAAAGATTGATCTCTCCCTTTCAACAACAATGCTTCTTGGCAGTGAAGAGAGAGAAAGGTTTATTTCCTTTGTTAACTCAACCCCAACTTATGATGGCGGTTTTCACCATGACCGAATAAGAAGACTCTTTATTAATAAAATTAAAGATAAGCTCGAGCGAGCTGCGAAGAAAGAGAAAGTTCAAATCACGGATAATGACGTTTTAATGGGCGTGACTTTTATTCTAGGTATTACAATGCCTAATCCGAGGTTTGAATCTCAGACCAAGAGAAAGCTTGTTAGAGATACACACTTAGAAAAAGCGATTGAAGAATTTGTGACTAAGAATATGGACAAGTTCATGCGAAAAAATAAGGACTATCTTGAAGTTGTCCTTGAAAGAGCAAAGTCTCGTCACAAATTTCAGGTTCTTAAAGAAGCTGCGAAGACGGCTCGAAAATCTAAGAGACAAAGAGTTGAAAAACTTCTTGATGCCAATGAGAGAAAGAAGAGAAACCTTTGTACGCTTTTTATTTGTGAAGGGGATTCAGCCATTGGTGGACTAAGATCTGCTAGAAATAAGCTTTATCAAGGTGGAATTTCTCTTAAAGGTAAGCCTATGAATGTCGCTCAGGCTGGAATCAAAGACATTTTAAATAATCAGGAATTTACCGACATTATGGCCAGTATTGGACTTGGAATTGGTATTGATATAGAGCCAGAAAAACTTAGATATTCTAATATTGTTTTTCTTGCTGACTCAGATGTTGATGGTGGACATATTAATACACTCTTAACCAATTTCTTCTATCAATTCTTTCCTGAGCTCTTTGATATGGGATCGATTCAAATTGCAAAAGCTCCGCTCTTTGAGGTTGTGACAAATAAGAAAACTCATTACTTTGAAAGTGATAAAGAGCTTGAGGTATTTAGAGAAACGACGGACGAAAATATAAAAGTCATCCACCGAAACAAGGGACTGGGGGAAATGTCTCCAGAAGCCTGGAAGTATGTTCTGTCAAAAGATGAATATACAAAAATTACTGCTGAAGATGCGGCGAAGGCTAAAGAGATGTTACATATCTGCTTTGGTAAGGACACTAATCTTCGTAAAGAGCTCTTGATGGACTCTGATGATGAATATTCTGATGTTAAAACAGGTAAGACAGATACAGAGAAAGCTTCTTCTTCAACAAGACAATCAGGTGATTCAAGTATTGCTAAAAAGCCGGCTAAGAAAGCCACTAAAAAAGTAGTAAAGAAGGCCAAGAAGGTTGCGAAAAAAACTGCAAAGAAAGCGGCAAAAAAAGTAGCGAAGAAAGCCGCCAAGAAGGTTGCTAAATCTGCAGCTAAGAAAAAAGCAAAGAAGATTGCAAAGAAGGCTAGTGGCGCTGCAAAGAAAATTGCAAAAAAGAAGGCTACTCGCAAGAAGGCTTCAGCAAAGAAGAAGTCGGCTGGAAGACTTGCTGACATGATTGATTATCTAGATTAACTTTTAGGAAAATATATGACAACTGAAACATATCTACATTCATTAGAATCCATAACTCTTTCACAAATTGTAAAAGAGGAATATAGAAATTACCAAATTTATACGTTAATGGATCGTGCGATTCCTTATCTACAGGATGGTTTAAAGCCAGGACAAAGAAGAATTCTCTACACTCTTTGGAAGAATCAATCAAAGGGCTTACTTAAGGTTTCTTCTGCGACAGGTCTCGTTCTTACGCTTCATCCACATGGCCCAGCCTCTGTTGAGTCGGCCATCGTAAATATGGCTCAAGATTATACTTTTTCAAATAATTATCCTCTCATTGATAAGAAGGGTTACTTTGGCGAGAGGATGGAGACTGATGCAGCAGCTTCAAGATATATTGAGTGTAAGCTTGGTAAGGTTGCCGAGTATTTACTCTTTGATGATATGGACCAGGTTGATATGGTTCCAAATTATGATGAGAGAACGATGGAGCCTGTTGGGTTACTACCAAAGCTGCCACTGATGTTGTTAAACGGTGCAGAGGGAATTGGTACAGGTTTCTCAAGCTCGATACCTAGTTTCCATCATCGTGACATTGTAAAATCGATGATTTTCTATGTTGAGAATGGAAAGGCAAGAAAACTTAAGCCCTATGTCCATGACTATACTTTGCCGATTGAAATAGATCATAAGGGAAAGCTTATATTTCATATGAGCTTTGAAGAAATTGATGGAAGTATTTTTATCACAGAGCTTCCAAGAGGATATGATTCATCAAAAATATATAAACACCTTTCAAAATTCATTGAAACTGGTTTTATTAAAGACTTTGTTGACTCATCTGTGAGTAATGAAATTATGATCGAACTTCTCTTTAAAAAAGGGCAAGATGTCACTCTAAAAGAGGTGAAAGAAACTATAGGAGTTAAGTCTACATTCTCTCCAAACTATACGCTTATCTCTGAGCGTGGGGTGAGAATTTTCAATAAGGCTGAGTCAATTATTGAGATCTTCACTGATGAAAGACTTAAGGTTGTTAAGAGAAGATATGAGCTTCGTTGTGAAAAGCTTGAGGAGAAATTAACTCAAAATAACGAGATCATTAGATTTATAAAAAAGAAAGAATATGAAGTGGCGACGAAGCAAAAAAATAGGAAGAGTTTTGTCGAATATCTTGTGAAGAATAAATACGTTTACGCAGATTATCTTGCGGATATGCCAATTTATCGAATGACTAAAGAAGAAGTAGAAAAACGTAAGCTGATGATTACCGAAGACAAGAAAAAGCTTTTAGAATATACCAAAGTCGCTAAGAGTGATCGCTTGGTTGCAAAGAAGCTTATCGAAGAGCTTCAAGAAGTTGACGATAATTTAACGGCTTGGCGTAAGCAAAAAGATCAGGAAAAAGAAAAGCTTCTAAAGAAAATTGCTAAAGAGCAAGATAAGCTTGGAAAGAAAAAAGCTCAAAAGGTCGAAAAGAAAGAGGCCAAGAAGAAGAAAGCAAAGAAGAAGGCTAAAAAGAAAGTTAAGAAATAATTAAGCTCTTATTTAGTTTCAAATACTTACACATGAAAATCTTGTTTTTATAAATCCTATTTCACTATATAATAGTGAAATAGGAGTTGTTTATATGGATACTAATCCTTATCACATTGTTGTAATTGATGATGAAAGAGCAATGGAAATGTTATTTAATGCTTTCTTTGATAAAGAGTTATCTAGCGGCAAGATAAAGATCACATATTTAGAAGAACCAACAACCTTCTTCGATATCCTGAATGAAGATCAAATCGGATTAGTTATGTCAGATATTAATATGCCAGTAATGAATGGGTATGAGTTTTTAGATCGACTTCAGCAGAGTCATCCGAATATACCTGTCTATATGATTAGTGCCTATGGAGGGGATGAGCATATTGAAAAGGCTATTTCTAAGGGTGCTACAGGCTTTTTTGTTAAGCCATTTGATTTCGATATCATTAAGGCCCAAGTAAAAGAGCAGATGAATTCAATGGCAAAGTGAATAATAAGCCTAAAAGGGATTATTATGCCTAAGTATTTTTTTCTTTAAAACAACGAATTTTCTTGCTAACCTATTAATATATAAGGCTTTTAGATTATAATCATGGAGGATTGAATGAGCTTAACAAAAGCAGATATTGTCGAGAGAGTGTATAAAGAAGCAGGTTTCTCAAAGAAAGAAGCAGCTGATCTTGTTGATCTTGTTTTTAAAGTTATCAAAGACACTCTTGCTAGAGGTGAAAAAGTTAAGATTTCTGGATTCGGCAATTTCTCTATAAGAGATAAGCCAACTAGGATCGGGCGTAATCCTCAGACAGGTGAATCGATGGAGATCTCTGCTAGGCGAGTCCTTACATTTAAGCCTTCCCAAGTCCTTAAAGAAGACGTAACATCAAGGTTCGGTCATAGAATTAATGATGCTGGAAAAGAAGATACAAGTCTTCCTGTTCAAGATGGAACTCCTAAAGCTCTGACTTCTTTTATGAATAACGATGACAAGTTTGATGATTTAGATTCAGACTTCTAATTTAGACGAGGTATAGTTTGGAACAATCAAATGTCTTAATCCCTAGAAAATCAATGTTTAAGCAAGATGAAGTTTGTAGTCTTACAGGTGTAAAGCCTTACGTTTTAAGATTTTGGGAGAGTGAGTTTGATGAGATAAAGCCTGTTGTATCCTCTACTGGCGGTAAGCTCTACGAAAGAGATCATATAGAGTTTATTTTAAAAGTTAAAACCTTATTATTTGATGAGAAGCTCACTATCGAAAGAGTAAAATCGAAAATTAACAGTGGCACTGACCAGACAGAAGAGGCGACTAAATCTTCTAAAGCCTCTAAAGTTAAAAAGTCTTTAGTGAGAGACGAGGTTGTCAAGGGTCATAGGGATATTAATTTTGAAGCTATTGATCAGGCCAAGAAATTACTCTTAGATATCATTCAGCGAACGAATTCAATCCAACAGACTTATGGCTGGATTTAAACTTCTATTTAAATGACCTTCAATAATATCCGAAGACTTCTCTAATGAAGTCTTCATTTTTTTCAGGTACTCATTTACAATTTCTTCAAGCATTGGCGTCTTATTTTCACTTAAGTATCTTCTTATATACTTTAAAGAATGACTGATTTGATCGAAGCATTTTTCATTATTTTTAGGCCAAGGATTAACCTTTGATTCGTGATCTGAAAGCTCTTTCTCGCTTAGTTCCGTAAGGTCGTCGATAAATTGAAAGAGAAGTCCTAAATGCTTACCGAATAGGTGAAGGCTTTTATATTTTGATAATTGATAGTCTTGCCTGCAGAGTATTAGTGAGCCGACAAGTGAGGCTTGGATAAGTCTTGCTGTTTTGAGCTCATGAGTAAGCCTAGTATTTGAAAAAGACTTTGTCATTTCACCAGACAAATCTAATGCCTGACCTAAAATTAATCCTTTCGGGCCTAAACACCAAGAGACGTACTTTAAGAGCTCTCTAAGCTTATTTGTTTCCATTTGTGCCATAAGTGAATAGGAGGTATTGAGGAGTCCGTCTCCTGCAAGAAGTGCCTGCCATTCACTAAATTTAATG
>DDIK01000222.1 GCA_002338505.1 Bacteriovorax sp. UBA1852 | reverse complement strand
AAGGGAATCATTGCGAGAACTGTAGCAGAGGGTAGCTCTAATAAAGTTCTTAAAAGTGATTACGACATGTTGGTAAGAATCTGGAAAGAGGTTAATAAGGAAGTTGAAAAGTCTAAAGCTCCAGCAACTTGCTACGAAGATCATACTTTTATTCAACGTGTTCTAAGAGATATTACTGATGAAGATGTTGATAATATCATCATCGATGATAAGAGTAGTATTAAAGAAGTTGAAAAATTCACTTCTAAATATCTTCCAAATATTAAAGGTAAGACAAAATTCTATGACGAGGCCACTCCCATCTTTGAAAAATATGGGATTGATGGCGAGATTGAAAGAGGCTTAAGCAATAAAGTTTATCTTAGATCTGGTGGATCTCTTAATATAGATCAAACAGAGGCTTTAGTTTCAATTGACGTCAATACTGGTAAATTTGTTGGCCGAAAAACTCTTGAAGAAACAATTTTTAGAACAAACTTAGAGGCCGTCAAAGAGATTGCCTATCAATTAAGACTTAGAAATTGCGGTGGTATTATCATTATCGACTTTATCGATATGGAAAAAATTGAAAACCGCCAAACGGTCTATGAGACACTTGTTGAAGCGCTAAAAAAAGATAGAGCTAAAACAAAAGTACTTCCAATTTCAGATCTTGGAATTGTTGAAATGACAAGAAAGAGAACACGAGATACGTTGACACGAGTTCTTTGTGAGCCCTGTCCATATTGTGAAGGGACGGGGAGAGTTAAAACTGTTCTCACTGTTTGTTATGAATTAGTAAGACAGCTTACCAAGGGAATAAAGAATTCAGGAGCAAAGAAAGTTTCAATATTTGCTCACCCAGAAGTGACAGCGAGGCTTTGCGGCGAAGATCTTGATCTTATCGAGAACTTAGAAGAGGCTTTTGGAGTGAATTTACAAATTCGATCAGAGAATTCATATCATGTTGAACAATTTGAAATTTTCCACTGATTTTTTTAAGAGAAAAGAAATTGCATTTGCAATATTCTTCTTAACGGCATTCTTTAGTATAGGCTTTCTTCATCCTGACGAGCACTACCAGATTCTCGAATTAGTAAATCTTAAACTAAGTGATCGCTTTGTCGACATGTCTATTTTTAACTGGGACTTTCATGAGAGAATGCGCTCCTGGTTTCAGCCTTTTATTTATTTCCTATTCTTTGCACCATTTGATTTCTTAAGTGGCTTTGAACTCGCAACAATGGCGAGGTTCTTCAATGGACTCTTAGGAATCATGGCCTTAAGTCTCTTTATCAAAGTTATTGATCAAGAAAACCACAAGAAAATTTTTATATTGGCCGCCTTCACATGGTTCATCCCATTCTTACTTGTACGGACAAGTTCTGAAAGTCTATCCACAAGCTTGTTCCTAATAGGCTACTATCTTTACCATAAAGAAAAGAAGACACTATCTGGTTTGCTCATGGGATTTTCTTTTCTCGCTCGCTATCAAATGGGAGTAGCAATAGCTCCTTTCTACTTATATGAACTTTATAAGAAAAGAGTATCTGTAAAAGACTTTTCATTTATTGTAATGGCGTTACTATCAACCTTTGCCCTAGGTGTTATTATCGATTATTGGGGTTATAAGGAATGGACTTACTCGCCATTTAATTACCTCTATCACAATCTTGTTTTAGGGAGAGCCTCTGACTTTGGAACTGATCCATTTTATTACTATCTGACAAAGCCACTTCTCAAAGGAATTCCACCTCTGTCTTTAGTTGTTGCATTCTTTGGAATTAAGAATCTTTTAAGAGAACGTCATCGTACAATGGCTCTCGCTCTTTTATCTTTTCTTGTTGTTCATTCAATGATTAGTCATAAAGAGGTACGCTTTTTGACATTTGTCTATATTGTCTTATCAGTCTTTTCTTATAGTTATATTTTAAAGAGTGGACGATATAAGAAGCTTCTTTCTGCTTCGATTATTATTTCCTCACTTGTCATGTTGAAAACCTCATTCTCTCCAGCTCATTCACGTATCAATTTCTATCAAGAAATGTCTAAGCATAAGGCAACGGAAGTCTATCTCTTAAAAGAGAGTGGTAAATTTGAATTTACGATGCCTTTTTATATGGAAGATACGATCATTACTCGCTTTGTTGATAGTCCCATGCCAAAAGATTACTTACTGATGGGAACCAATTATCAAAGCTTTAAATTAATTTCAAAAAGAGATAATTGTAAGCAAGTCTATTCACAATATCCTGAGTGGATTGAGAGTGTTAACTTCTTTGATTGGCTCAAGCGCTCTTCTTTTATGACTCTCTATAGATGTGAAAATATAAATTAGGTAATACTTATGAAAACAAAAGTTTTTCTATTTCCACTTCCTAGTACGGTTTACATGCCAGTCATACGAAAACCACTAAGAATCTTCGAGCCTAGATATCTCGATATGATCAAGACAGCGGTTAGTGATAATATTCCAGTAGCTCTTTGTTATGGGCTATCAGAGTATGAAGACGATACAATTGGTATTGACCATGAGTCTCTTCATTATGTGAAAAGTGTATGTGGATGTGCCAAGGTCACGATTGTAGAGGAAACTCAGGATAATGAATTAATCATTTATCTTGAACCATATAAGAAAATTATTTTAGAATCAATTATATCTGAAGGGTTAAGTTACAACGTTGCTACCGCCCAAGAAATTATTGAATTTGAAACTATTCTTCCTCAAAACTTCTTACGTATAAATCAATTGCGAGACTTCTTTCTTACATGGGCCAAGGCTTATTTCAAGAATACTAAAGAGCTTGAAGACGTCTCTAAGGTTTCACTGGATTATAGTATTTTGATCGCACTTGTGAGTGAGTTTGTACTTTATGATCCCGACATTAAACAACAGGTTCTTGAGTTTGATGATATTAATGATAAGTTGCGTTATGTTGAAGAAGTGCTCTTTAATTTAGAAGATGAGATCTAAATATTCCGTAAAAAATTCTTAAGTTGATAAGCTTTATTAATATGTAAATTAAGCTACGTGAGCCTATGTTTTAAGAAATCGTATAAAGTTTCGACACTTTCAGTTTTGATTAATAAAATTTACAACAGTTCTATCAGAGAACTTTAGAATCACTTAGAATTTATATAATTAATATGAACGATGTTTTCTAGCTTAAAGTGATGAATCACTCTAGAGTTTTGGGACAATATCAAATTCTTGGAGAACAACAATGAAAAAACTTTTAGTAGCTTACTTAATTTTATTTTTACCCGTGAGCTTTAATGCAAATGCTGTCGTAGGTGGAGTTACATCCCTATTTGGCGGAAGTGGAGCACCAATCGCAGTTGCAGGACTTGCAACTTTCACCACTGGAATGGCAATCTCTTGTCCTGCAATCGATTGTAAAATTGGTCCAGCGGGCTCAGACATGCTGCTTATGTTACTGGGGATTGTTCTCTTAGATGGAGAAGACGATCAAGAAATTGAGTTTCAGAAATTTACAGATAAGCAACTAGGAGAGATGGGTCTTACCGAAAATGAAATTTTAGCATATATCGCAAATCTAGAAGAATTGGGAACATCCTTAAAAGTAGTTTCAAGTAAATTAGATTCTGAATCAACTAGAGATGAATCAGTTGCGCAATGGGCTGCTATT
>DDIK01000138.1 GCA_002338505.1 Bacteriovorax sp. UBA1852 | reverse complement strand
CCCCATCTTTAAATCCTAAGTAAATTCCACTGCCTGGGTTAGCATCTAGTATGATCCAACATTCATTCTTTCCATTATCGGACTCAAACTTTTGAGCATACTCTTGACCTGGATGAACTTGAATTGAAAGGTTTTGAGAAGTATCGATAAACTTAATGAGATAGGTAAGCTTGCTACTATCTAATTTTTCATCAAGAAATTCTCCATCTTCAACCTTAGACTTACCGTCAGGATGAATAGACACTTCCCATGTTTCCCCAAGTGGTACATCAGATTTACCTAGTAAACTTGGCGCTTTTAGAGCTAACAACTTCTCTCCTCCCCAAATCTTATACGTTAGATGTGGAGATACTTTAAAAGTATTCAATAGAGACTCCCATTAATTTCGATACTTATATGAAAAATTAATTAATTCTCTCAATTCTCCATAATTTTTGCAAATTTATAATGGATCCTAGATACAATATAATCACCAAGGATACGCAGTGAGTGCAAATATGAGAGTACCATTATTAATACTTACAAACGTTGTATTTTTCCCAAATACATCTCTTCCTCTATATATTGCTGATGAAAATTATGAAAAGCTCATTCACTCAGCTATCCAACACAATCAACTAGTAGGTGTTTCCCTCGAACTAGATGAAAATATATATGATGACTTTCATGGGAATGAAATTTTTGGAGTTGGTCACCCCATCATCGTTGAAAGAATGAATAATGGCATTTTAAAAATCTTATTAAAAGGTATGCATCGAGTAAGATGTCTTGCCATCGAGAAATATGATCCCTTCATAGAAGCAAATGTAGAAATCATCGAAGATGCTATTTCAAACAAAAGAATCTTAAAGAATGAGAAATTTAATAAATTAAAAGAGATATTAGATGAGTGGCTCAAGAACTCCATTACCGATGAGAAAGAAAGAGAACAATTTAGTCATACAATTGATACGAAAGAAAAAGTTATCGACTATGTTTCTACCTTTATGATTCAAGACATGAAGATAAAACAGATACTTCTCGAAAATACAAATATAAAAGAAAGAATAGATATTCTTAGCCTCATGCTAGATATCAAATATCCTTTTTACGAAAAAATTGAAGTTTGCGAAGCCCTCAAAGATTTTGAAAACCTCGAAAATATAGCTCGCTGGGCCAATTAACAGACTAAAACGCTCAAACACATTTTGCTTCTAATAATGATAATCAGTGCTTATTATGTTATTAGTAATACAAAAAGGAAATAAGCGTTGTCAGATAATTCTGAAAATAACATGAGCGATATTTCAGACATCATGGGTGAAAAGCAGGGATCTCAACAGATCTGGGCAATTGGTGGCGGAAAAGGTGGTGTAGGCAAAAGCCTTGTGACATCAAACTTAGCTATTTGTCTTTCACTCTTAGGAATGAAAGTTGTCATTATAGATATGGATCTTGGTGGTGCTAATATTCACACATGCCTAGGCGTTCCTATTCCAGATAAGACCTTAAGTGACTACTTTGGAAAATCATCTACAAAACTTAGTGACCTCATTACCCCTACTCCTTTAAATAACCTCTTTCTGATAAGTGGTGCCCAAGATGAACTTGGCATTGCAAACTTAAGAAATATTCAAAAGAATAAATTGATCAGCCAACTTCGCGACCTTGATGCTGATTATATTTTATTAGACCTAGGTGCAGGAACAACTCACAACACACTAGATTTCTTCTTGAGTGCAGATCAAGGAATTCTAGTTACTCTGCCGGAGCCGACTTCGATTGAGAATACTTATAGATTTATTAAATCTGTTTTTTATAGAAAGCTTTCTCAGTTAGACGACTTTCTTGAGTTATCTCCAATTATTGATAAAGCGCTCAACAGTAAGATTAGTGAGAACCACAGCCCCGCAGAAATCGTTGCGAAGGCTCGTGAAATTAATCCTATGATTGCTGATAAACTTGAAAGAGAAATTGCAGAATTCTCACCAAAATTAATTATTAATCAAGCGCGAACTCAGGCAGATATTGATATTGGGTTTTCGATGAAAATCATTTCAAAGAAATACTTTGGTATTAACTTAGACTATGTTGGCTATCTTGAGTACGATGCCACTGTCTGGCAAAGTGTGAAAAGAAAGAAGCCTCTGATACTAGAATTTCCAAGTTCTGCCCTCGTCAAAAACTTTGAAAATATTATCCATCGTGTTTTAAATCTTACAAAGAAATAGGAGCCCCCTGTGAATGATCAATCAAAGAACTACTATGAAGTTTTAGAGGTTTCAACTTCTGCCTCCCTTGATGATATTCACTCAGCTTACTTAAAGGCAAAGAATGCATATTCTGGTGATAGCCTTGCTCTATACTCGCTGCTCTCTAAAGATGAAGCGGATAAAGTGTTAGAGTTAATTGAAGAAGCATATACAATTTTATCTGATCCTATAAAAAGACAGCAATACAATGAAGCAAGAGGCATTGCCTCTGAGAGTGACGTGAGATTAGTCGGTAGACAATCTATGGACTCATCAAGCCTAGAAGAAGTATCTACGGAAGAAAAACCTGAAGAGACTCAGCTATCTGATATCTCGATGAAGAGAATGATTGTCAAAAATAAGTATGCTCTAGAGTTTGAACAAGATGCTGAACTTGAAAAAGAGATTGAGCAATGTGAAGAATATACTGGAGAATTCTTAAGAAAAATCAGAAAGTATAAGAACGTTGACGTTCCTAGGCTTGCTGAGATGACCAAGATTTCTAAAACATATCTTAATTACATTGAAGATGAAGAAGTTGATAAACTCCCTGCTCCTGTTTATACAAGGGGCTTCATCTATCAATACGCCAAATGCTTAAAGTTAAATCCAGAACTCGTCTGCAGCTCATACATGACCAGACTAAAGTCTCTAAAACAGTAGATGCCTGAAAAAGACCTGATTCACAAACTTGTTGTCACCGCTGAAGATCATTCTAAGTTTAGAAGACTTGATCAATTTCTCTCTCATCACATTAAAGAACTAAGTCGATCTAACGTTAAAGATCTCTTTCTTAAAGATAAAATAACTTCAACTCATGAAAAAATAGAACTTAAGAAGTTACCTCCTATCGATACCTTGGTCACGGTTTCAATACCTCCTCCAAGAGATGCCGATGCAAAGGCCCAAAATATTCCACTTGAAATAGTTTATGAAGATGAGCACTTGCTCTTTGTGAACAAACCAGCTGGGATGGTTACACATCCTGCCCCTGGGAATTATGAGGGCACATTAGTCAATGCCATCCTCTATCACTGTAAAGACCTTAAGGGCGTTGGGGATCAAAAGAGACCTGGAATTGTTCATCGACTTGATAAGGGTACAAGCGGTATTATGGTTGTTGCAAAGACAAGCGAATGTCATGAGGGTCTCGTAAATCTATTTGCAAGTCATGACATCGAAAGAATTTATCACGCAATCGTCATGGGGGATCATCACCCTATAGGAGGACTAGTTGACGCTTCAATTGGAAGGCATCCTCAAAACCGACTTAAGATGGCTGCAAACGTAAAGAACTCCAAAAATGCTATTACTCACTATAAAGTTCTTGAATACTTTAAAAAACACTCTCTCTTTGAGCTTAAACTAGAGACTGGAAGAACTCACCAGATCAGAGTCCACCTAAGTCAAATGATGAGATCCCCTATTCTTTGTGATCCTACTTATGGAAATCCAAAAGAGCATATAGCTAGAATTGGCAGCGAATATAAAGATATATTGGATGGTTATCCACACCCTTTATTACATGCAAAAGTATTAGGACTTATTCACCCTATTACTAAAGAAGAGCTTAGGTTTGAAGTCGACTACCCTGATACATTTAGAGGTGTCCTGGATATATCACACAAACTTAAAGCGGAACGAAAATGAGTGCACAATTAATTTGGACACACGAGATTGGTAATTATATTTTTGAAACCTACAATGATAGACCAGATTTAAATTATTTCGAAGTAAAACAAACTCACTCAAGTATTGTCCTCAATGAGGATCAAATCAATAAAGAAAGTATTGGTGATGGGATCATATCAAAGAACCTATCGCCTATTTGCATTAAAACAGCAGACTGCTTACCTATTGCTCTCGTTGGTAAAGGTGCCATCGCTATCATACATGCAGGTTGGCGAGGACTTAAAGACAACATACTTGATAACAACGAATTAAGAAGCATCAGTCCACATACCGTCATAATAGGGCCTCACATCAGTACAAATAGATATGAAGTAGGAACTGAGTTTTGTGAGTATTTTAAAGAAGAGACTATTAAAATAGATGAATCATACTACTTAGACCTTGGTAAAATTGCCCAGAAACAAATTAAGCAATACTTTGGTAGTATAGAGATTATTTTCAGTGGTCTATGTACATATGAAAATGATAATTTAAATAGCTACAGACTTAATAAAACAAATAAACGAAATTATAATATCCTTAGAAAAAAGTAGAGGAATAAAATGAAAAAGACAGTATTATCAAAAATCACATTTAACCAACAGGTTCTATTCTTCATTCTTGGCCTGGCCATGAGTATTGTATCTATTTACCTTACGAGTCATTACTTCTCAGCAAAGTATCCATCTGGCTTTGAAGCAACTTCTGTTTGTAACATAAATAGTTTCTTCAACTGCGATGCTACTACGCTCTCTCCTCTGGGAAATATTTTTGGAATTCCTATCTCTATTTTTGGAGTGTTAATCGGTGCTTTTGTCATGTTCTTCTATGTTTTTAATAATGAAGAAATAGAAAGCGCACTCTACTACACACTGCTTTTAAATGCTGTAGGATGTATCGTTCTACTAGGTTACTCTCTCTTATTTCTTGGATCTCTTTGTCCATTTTGTACGGTTTACTACCTTCTCTCTTTTGGAGCATTTTTCTTCTTACATAAATTTTCAGAATCTAAAGATTTTTCAGCTAAAGGCATTTCAATATATGCGGCCATAACTCTTATTGTAGCAGGAGCATCTTACGCTTCAGTAAGTAATTTTGAATCAAAGAAAATTAAGATGGCAAGTTCACTTGTTCAAATGTTTCATAGTAGCCCAAAACTTGGAAAGCCAAGCTTTGACTCTCCACTTAGACTTGCTT
>DDIK01000041.1 GCA_002338505.1 Bacteriovorax sp. UBA1852 | reverse complement strand
GATCACTTTGTCTGAATTTAGAATATTAAACATATCGTTCTTTACTCTTGGCGTACTTTTTATAGTAGGTAATTCAAAAGCAATTTTTGGATTCGTTGCCGACGTAAGACTTAGAATTCGCGTTGAAAAAGAAACAAAGTCACCCTTACTTAAATTATTTGTCGCGGCTACCCCAAAGAGATCAATTGGAAACGTATACTTCTTTGGCTTCTTAGTTTTAATATTTCCCCTAAGTACAACAAGAATTTGTCTGTATGGCATCTTAAGAAATGATTCTACATCGCTATAAACCTGCGTCTTACCGATATACTTTGAAAATAACTCTTTATTGGATTTTCTATGTAACTTAGAAAAATCTTTTCTATAGACCTTAAACTTTTCATTGTAGCTTTCATAAAGTCCCATCTTAGTTTTAAGATTTCTTTTTGCAATCTTCCTAAAACTCTTCATTTGACTGATATCACTGCGTGTTCCCAAATATCCGTGGAGGACATAAGCAAGAAGATCAGCTAAGACGACTCCCTTAAAATCAGCTTCCCCAAGTTTTCTATCTTTAAGATTATCGAGATAAGCTTGCCAGTCCCTTGATAGTGACTCGAGCATCACTTTATTTTGTGACTTATTTTCAGTCTCTAAAATTTTAATGACCGAGAGTATTTCGTAAAAACGAATCATTGAAAGTTCATAGGGATTTGGATAGTAAATATCTTCTGAGTCGTTTAGTAAAAATGACTTAATCTTCTTTGAAAGTCTTATTTTATAAAGATCATCTGAAATATCTCTTGCGGCCCTAAAAGAATCGAGAGCTTGCTGATAATTTCCTAGTCTAAAAAAGAGAGTTCCAAGTTCTGCTTGCTTTAAAAAGCGATCCTGTTCTCTCTTATAAAAGTCTTTCTTCTTAATCTTATTAACAAGTGACTGATATTCGCCCTTACTATACATACTAGCGATTTCATTGCTTGCTCTTCGTTGTGTTAAAGAAGAGCAAGAAACGATCGTTATTAATATTAAAAATTGGGCGAATTTAGTCATTACCAACCAACGCTTCCTTTCTCAGAGAACTTATTTATTCTCACTCTTGTTCTCATAACTTCTTCACCTTTTTCGATGTCAGTCATTCTTAAATTAAGAGTGTATTCCTTAAGTGTCTTTCCACTTCTTTGTCTAGGTGTCATAGAAACATTTCCAAAGATCATGATATCTGCTCCAGAAGCTTTACCAATAGTCTTTGCTTGTCTCGCATCTACCATTCCGTCATTTTGATATTGAATCTCTTTTAAAAGTCTCTCTCTTGCTGCAGCATCAATTAAGATATAATCACCCGACTCACTTAACTGAGTGAGAAATTCATCTGTAATATCATTTGTTGGAAAGTATGGCTCAGCTGTCTTATTTGCATAATCAGCAACGAAAACCTTAGGTCTTCTTCCAAGAGTTAAAAGATATCTCTTAAATCCTCTATGCTCTTTCATTTTATCGAGGATTTGTGAAACACTTAATTCAGTATCTCTTGCAACCCACTTATCTGTAATTTCCATTGCCGCAGCATCTGACTGATCTCCAGATACTCTTTTGGCCTTAAATCCACCACATGAACTAAGCGTGGCAACAACTAGTAGTAATGATAATAATTTCATAATATCTCCTATTTTCTATAATTTTAAATCAACAAAGTAATTTGGTAATTCGTTCTTAAATTTAGCGTATAACTTCTCGCTCACTTGCTCTATTGATCTCCCGCTAGCAATCAATTTTGAAAAAGCACGTGAAACATTCTTCTTACCTTTAAAGCTCTTCATATCAACGATGAGTCTATATTTTACAAAGCCCGAAATATTTAGAGGAAGTTTTTCTAACGTTAAGTTAACCTTAATCTTCTTCTTAGCCTTTCCCTCTTCATAACCATTTCTCTTAATTCGAGATATAAGAAGTCCTTTAAATACATCTATATTCTCGCTACCCTCAAAATTGATTTCTACTGGTTCATTTTTAAGAACAGGAACAGCTATAGGCTTACTCACAGAATCAACTTCGACGACACTCAAAAGCGAACCTAGCTGCTGAACTTTTGAGTTATTGGCCCTCACCATTTCCCATATCAATTTATTACCAGAGACAACAAGAGTCTTTGACTGCTTATTAAGTGCTCTGATTTTATTCTTGATATTTTCAGAAAAGTTTATCTTATTCAAGACTGCAGTAGCGCACATAACGCCTTCTTCTTCTTTTCGGTTTTCAATTGTAATACCTTCAAGACTTTCAGAAACATATTCATCAATCACTTCATGAACATAGGCCTCATCAAACTCTCCAAAGTTTGCTCTTGCCGACGTAAAAGTAGAGGTAACCTTTACCTTAAACATTTTCGCAATTTGTGCTCTGGCGGCTCCATCGGCTTCAGCCTCATGTAGGCCACAGCCATTGCCGCACAAGAAACCTTTTTTGCAGTTAAAAGCAAGTACACTTGAACTAATAAGAATTAAAACTAGAAATTTCATTATTTATTAAACTTCTTTTCTAACTCTTCTCTAATCGAATCTTCTTTAACCATTCCTAGTGCTTTTTTCTGAGCAATCTTAATTGCTTTTTCAAGACGCTTTTCAGGAATTCCAACAAGAGTGTAACAAGCATAATTAACTTTGCTCATACCATTCTCATCTTCATTATGTTTTCTCTGTTCCCAGTACTGTAGTACAGTCTTGATACCACTTACTTCAGTTTGAATGACCTGCTTAAGAGTCTCACTCATATACTTAATTGTTTCGCTATCTTCATCTCTTGTAACTTCTGTATAATCACTTTGAATTTCTTGTGCTACTTCTGCTGCGATCGCCGCTGTTGCTCTTACTTCAGATGACTTAACACAAAGTCTCTTCGTTGCATGCTCAGATTCAGAAACAAAGTAATTCATTCCCTTTTGCTTATCTTCATACTTAGAAGCATTGCTTAACCAATCTGGCTCAACTCTATCTGAAGCGTTGACTACTTTATAAGGAAGTTCAAAGTTTCTTGGTTTCTTCTTACTTGAACATGAAGCAAAGAAAGTTAAACCTATAATTGCCACTAATAATAATTTCATTTCAATCTCCTTGATATTTAAAAATATAAGATATGATACAAAAGGAATGTGAATGTTAAAAGAAAGATTATTTATCCCGACTAATTAAATAAGATATTGCGATGTGCGCTGCAAAAAACCCAATTGTTCCACTCACATGCGTTATTGCACCGAGACCACCTGAGCAATCTAGTTTCATATGAGAACTCTCTGAGTCCTCAGAGGCCCTAAACTTTCTAACCGGCTCTTCAGTATAGACCGCCTTTACCTTTGCCCTAGTCCAACCCAAAGGAAAACCATACTCCCTCTTAAGCTTCTTTCTTACTTTTCTGAGCATTAAGTCATTTCTTGTCTTAGAAAGCTCTGCAACTCTTACTTTCGTTGGATCTGATTTCCCCCCAACTGAGCCGCTGATGACCATGGGAGTCTTTGTTTTAAAACAGTGATTTATGAGTTCACACTTATCTTGAACACTATCGATAGCATCTACGACAAAGTCATATCTTGTATCCCCGAAGACTTTATCAATTGATGATTTATTAAAATAACCATGAATCTTTCTCACCTTACAATCTGGGTTGATACGAAGCACCCTTTCTTCGAGTGCGTCTATCTTAAGCTTTCCATAATTATCTAATTCTGCATGAATTTGCCTATTGGTATTTGAAACACAAATATCATCTAGATCGACAAGAGTGATAGACCCAATACCGCTTCGAGCAAATGACTCGACAACCCATGAGCCAACTCCACCGAGTCCAATAACAGCACAATGAGAATTTTTAAGAATATTCAGTGATTCGGGAGATAAAAGTGAGCCTATTCCGGCAAAACGAGTTTCAAAGTTCATATACTTTTGTCGTATATATGGCGCACTCGGAAGGATTCGAACCCTCGGCCTTTTGATCCGTAGTCAAACGCTCTATCCAGCTGAGCTACGAGTGCACAAAGATGTATTACCTAAGATTTATATTGGTTATGCCAAGATATGTCAATCTTGAATGCGAATACCGCGCTCCACCAAATCTTGCAAAAGCTTTTTTTTAAGATCATCAATATTAAGAGGTTTCTTAAAGAAGAATTCAATATTATATCTCTCCATCATTTCTTCAAAGCCAGAGGAATCATAAGCTGAGCACAAGTAACTCAAAACAAATCTATATTTTGAGCTATGCTCTTGAAGTCTATCAAGCACATCATTATCAGGCATATTTATGTCTGAAATAATGGAGACAACGTCAGAGTCATCCTCTTTAATGAATTCATGAAATTCTCTTGCTGATTCAAGCAAAATAATTTCTACATTCTCAAGTTTATTTATTTTTCGCATTTTCAAGCGAACAATATTGAGAATATCAACTTCATCATCAATAAATATCAATTTGACTTTCATTATGACTTTAGTCCTTAAGTACTTTCTAAAGGGAGATTGATGATAGTCTTTACTCCCTCTCCTTCCTTAGTATTAAGATCAATCGATCCACCATGTTTTTTGATTATATCATAGGCCATCGACATTCCCAAGCCAGTACCCTCTCCAGACGGTTTCGTCGTAAAAAATGGATTAAAAATATTCTTGAGGTTCTCTTCACTGATACCTAAACCATTATCTTCAATCTCTATCAAGATTCTCTTCTCATCTTTAGAAAGTGATACACGGAGAACAGGCTTATAGTCCTTATCTTCTTCAGCTTTTTTCATCAGTGAGTAGAGGGAGTTATCAATAATATTGATAAAAACTCTCGTCAATTCAGAAGAATACACGTCTAGCTCACCGACTTCCTCAAGAGTTTTTTCCACTCTTGCTTGAAAATTATTCTTTGATCGAAAAGCATCAATGGCGAAGTTTACAGAATTATCTAAGAGATGCGAAAGATTCTTTGAAACTCTATTAATCTCTGTCCCGCGGCTTAAAGAAAGCATATTGTTAATAATATTACTCACTCGATTACAAGACTGCTCCGAACGCTTACATAAATCCTTGATCTCTTCATTTAGAGAAAGGTCCATATTCTTTTTAGCATCCTCAGGAATTCCCTCAACAAGCTCATCGATAAGCTCGGCCAAGAGAGAAACTGAATTTACAATGATGTAAATAGGATTCTTAATTTCATGAGCAATACCTGCAGTCATTTTACCTAGTGACGCCAACTTCTCACTTGTCGCCAGTTGAGAATGAGCATTTTCTAAATCCTCAATAACATTTACCAATTGCTTATTCTTCTTTATCAGCAGGTCTGTTCTAGCGCTTACTTTATCCTCGAGATCATCATTTAATTCTTTCAAAGCTTTATTGAGCCCAAAGATATAATCAATAAATCTATTCAAATTTTTAACAAGGACTCCCAGTTCATCTTCTCGATCTGTTTCATAGGGAATTCGCTTACCGGAGGTCGCTAAGTCTGGATGAGTTTCAAGATAAAGACTAACCTTACGTAAACTCTTTGCGACAATATACTCATATGCAAAAAAGAGAATGATACAAACAACAATGGTTTTAAAACCTTGAATAAGAACCGTAATCATAACTCTTTTAAAGAACTTCTTTTCAAGAAATTTCGTATCAAGGCCTATCGTTAAAAGACCAATTTTAGTATCATTGAAAGTTAATGGAAAAACTTTATTCTTATGATCTTTAATACCTTGTTCATAATAAACCTTAATATCATCTTCGATCTTCACATAAGAAACATAAGGATATCCAATAAGCCCATCCGCCTGAGTAACAATTATATTTTTATTCATTATCCACAAACTTTGAGAAAGTGGTGGAACGTAGAGGTCTTCAACAATTTCAAATGTATCTAAGAGATGTTCTTTCTCATCCACATATTCAAAATAAATTTGTATCGAAGTAAAAACAAGCGTGAAGAAACTTGTCACGGCCCACGTGATTACGATTGTTTTAAAAGATAGTGATTTATCCTTAAGCATTAATTTCCACTTTTTTAATTTCTATTCTTTTCGGCTATTGAGCCTATAAATTAAATATCTGTTAAGAAAAGCCGAAAAACAACCATATAATTTTAATATGGAGATTGAAATGAAGAAGATATCTGCAACTATCTTTATCCTATTATCCTGTTCAACTTTTGCCTCAAAAGCTTACAGAGTCCCTTGTCTTACTCATGCCCAGTGCCAGACTTACTCAGAATTCTCAACGGGATGCTTCACTGTAAAGACAACGAAGAATCTGTGTGAAGTAAAATGT
The DNA here is from genome assembly GCA_002338505.1 of Bacteriovorax sp. UBA1852. Classification (GTDB taxonomy): domain Bacteria; phylum Bdellovibrionota; class Bacteriovoracia; order Bacteriovoracales; family Bacteriovoracaceae; genus Halobacteriovorax_A. The sequence continues at coordinate 2,055 of DDIK01000041.1, read as the reverse complement.
ATAGAAATTGAGACGACAAGCTTTTGTGACTTTAAAGACGGTCACAACTATGGATATTGCGAAAGCGAAGCCATGGACTATAAAACAGCCAAGCTCGACGTAAAAAATGATTGCTCCAACGCAGTTGACCTAAAAGAAATTGAACATCTCTTATAAAGGCTTTGGAAGATAACTCTTCCCCTTTTCAGTTAATGGAACAGAATCTTTTGGATCAATCGTTCTTTTAACATTCTTTAAGAGTTCCATTAGTTCAAGTGTATAATTATGAGTAGCTTTTTTACCTTTTGATGTGAGCTTTATAAGAGCGATAGGTTTTGCTGAATCACTTATCCAGAAATCAACGATCTGCCCAGCACGCTTTTTTCTATAGTGAATTGCCATAACTGAGCCAGCAGGCACCTCAACCTTTTCTTGCCCTACCCTGAACTTCTCCAGTTGCTTAGGGTCTGAAAACAAAAAATCATCTACCCTGACACCGTTATTTACATTCAAGTATGCTGAAGTTAACTTTTCAGGCTTCTTTAACTCTGGAACTTTTACATAACCTGCCTTAACTAAAATAGGAGAACCAGGCTCCATCCCTAAAATAAACTGTTGCCACATTTGCACAGGCATTAGAACACCTGCGGAAATAAAGTACTCCACACCAAGTGAGCCAAACTTATTTTCTGTTATATAGATGCTTACATCTGCAGAGGGCCCCTCTTGCATCGTCATCTTATACTTGGAGCCTGAACCAACTTCAAAGCCACTGGCTTGAACAAGAGTAAAAAAAAAGAAAACAATAAGAAATTTTACTCTATTCATTCATTAACTCATCAAGATACTTTTGTTGTTCTTCTCTTTGCTTTTTATAACTCTTTAATTGATTTTGAATTTCGGTCATTTGCTCTGGTGAGATCTTTTGACCAGAAACGGTACCGCTAGCGGCTTTCTTACCTGACAGATCATTAACTTTTAATCCCTTAGAGCCTGAAGTTTCAGACTGTGCAGCCATTTTTTCCTGCAATTCACTAATCTTCTTCATAAGCTCTGCTTTAGATGGTTCCGCAGAAACAGTTAAAAATAAAAGAGATGTAATAAGTAACTTTCCCATTTTCATATCCTTAGTAATTTCTTGTTTGATAAAGCTGCTTTCCAGAGTTGTAGCCGCGATAAAATCCCTTCTCAAATTTCTTCGGGCACTTTACGTTAACTCTCTTTCCCTCAAGACCTAACTCATAGCCAGTCTCATAAGTACAGAACATGCGAATCCCTCTTTCATAGCCTCTTAAATACATAACTGTATCGACATCAATACCAACATCATGACACTCTTTTTGATAAGTTTTGACAACTGCACGATCATTTCCCGCACGGCCATCATATTCACCAACAGCAAGCCAATTTGCTTCACCGCATTTCTTCTTAACGTTAATTGAGCATCCCACTAGGAGAATTAAAAATAAATATTGCATAATAGGTATTCTAAAGACTTATTTGGAAAATTAGAAATAAAAAGTTGATTTGACTAGATTTTGAGGCAATTAAAGAAAATGGCGGAGAAGGCGAGATTCGAACTCGCGGTACCCGAAGGTACGACACCTTAGCAAGGTGCTGGATTCGGCCACTCTCCCACTTCTCCGAGTTAATTGAAAATGGCGGAGGACACAGGATTCGAACCTGCGGAGCTTGCGCTCAACGGTTTTCAAAACCGCCGCTTTCGACCACTCAGCCAATCCTCCGCAAAGAAATTAATGCTTTAGAGTTTTAAATCTATCCGAGCTTAATGTCAACTACTTATTGAAGTTGCTTTATCATTGACTCAATTAGTCTTCTATCGGCTGCACTTGGACTTAATCTCAAATACTTTTCGTACTGCTCTACTGCAAGAGAACTCTGGCCAATTTCCTTAAACACATCACCCAGCCTTTTTGCGAGCAGAGGACTACTAGGATTAATATTAGCGGCTCTCAGATACAACTCTCGCGCTGTAGCAAAGTCCCTTTCACGATACTTAAGCCAACCCAATTCTAAAAGATTCTCAAAGAAATCTGGATTCTTTGAATTTGCTAA
>DDIK01000046.1 GCA_002338505.1 Bacteriovorax sp. UBA1852 | reverse complement strand
AGTTGATCTCCAAAAACTAGGAGTAGATGCCGTTCACAATAACCTTCATAAGACATGGACAATTCCTCACGGTGGCGGAGGACCAGGTGATGCAATCGTAGCCGTAAGTGATAAGCTGATTGAATTCCTACCAGGCGTACAAATTAGACTGAATGATGGAAAATATGAAACATATAAGACAAGTAAGAGTATTGGTGAATTTCATCGGCACTTAGGAAATTTTGCCCATAAAGTTAGGGCCTATACATATATCAAGGCCCTTGGAAAGAAGGGCGTTCCACGCATGAGTGAAATTGCTGTTCTAAGTGCAAACTACCTCTATGAGAGGCTTAGAAAATCATTTCCTACACTACCTCTAGGTGCGGATCAAACTCCACGTATGCACGAATTTATCATCACACTTTCTGAAGATACATTTAAAAAAATTGAGGAATCAGGAACACCAAAGGCGCAAACGGTCGCGAAGCTTGGAAAACTCTTTCTCGACTTTGGTCTTCATGCACCTACAGTAGCTTTCCCAGAAGTCTACGGACTTATGATTGAGCCAACAGAATCTTTTACGAAAAAAGAACTTGATAGATTCAGTGAGGTAGTTGAGGCCATCTTAAAGCTAGCAAATGAAAACCCTGAGGTCTTAAAGACGACTCCACATTTCACATCCGTTAAGAAAGTTGATGAGGTGTGGGCGAATCGTCAGCTAATTCTTCGTGAAACTATCCAAGAGCTACCCAAGCTTACAGATGATCCTGTCTCGCCCAAAGAACTTAGAAGTAGTGAGATAAATAAGGTCATAGAAATGATTTTGGGAGCTTCAAAGAGTTAAGAGAGTGATCAGAAATGGTGAAGTAACAACAATACTAATGGGAATCACAACACGAATAAACACAAAATGGGGAACAAGAACAAACACAACAACATTAAGCACTGTATTCACCATTTCTAATCACGTGAGCAACTTATACGTTGAAGAAACTGCATTGTGTAACCTTAGTTGTTGACTATGAAAATATTACATCCTAGAAATTAAAGTAAGAAATTAAAAGTAGAGAATTAAATGACGGAAATGAATAAAGACCCGAGGGCAACCTTTGCCATCATCAGTCACCCGGATGCCGGAAAGACAACAATGACCGAAAAGCTCCTGTGGTTTGGTCAAGTTATTAGAGATACCGGTATGGTTAAGAGTAAGCATGGTAATTATGCAAAGTCTGACTGGATGGAAATGGAAAAAGAAAGAGGGATTTCGATAACCTCATCTGTTATGTCTTTTCCTTATAACGCTCGTGCGATGCATCTGCTTGACACCCCCGGACACAAGGACTTCTCAGAAGATACCTATAGAACATTAACCGCCGTTGAAAGCGTTCTAATGATGATTGATTCAGCAAAAGGTGTCGAGGAGCAGACCAAGAAGCTCATGGAAGTCTGTCGTATGAGAGACACCCCAATCGTCACCTTCATGAATAAGTTTGACCGTTTTGCAATGGATCCTTTTGAGCTCATCGACAATGTTGAAACTATTTGCTCGATAAGCTGTGTGCCAATGACATGGCCAATTGGAAGTGGTGTTGACTTCAAAGGTGTCTACGATATCAATGCAAAAAAGATATGTTCATTTAAAGACTCTAATGATCCTTTTTCTCCATCAATCATCGATGCTAGTGATCTAGACTCACAAGAAGTCTTAGACTATGTCGGCGAGGAGCTTTTAGAAAAGCTAAAAAACGATGTAGAAATGGTAACGGAGTTAATGCCTGCGTTTGATGAAGAGGAATTTCTGGCAGGAATTCAAACTCCAGTATATTTTGGGTCGGCATTAAATAACTTTGGCGTGAAAGAAACTCTCGACATGATAGCGAGCAATGCCCCAGGGCCACTATCTAAAGAGGTCAAGTTACATCCTTATGAAACTGAATCTGAAACTAGAACAGTAGAGCCAAGCGAAAAGAAGTTCTCTGGTTTCATATTTAAAATTCAAGCAAATATGGATAAGAATCACAGAGACCGTGTTGCTTTTTTAAGAGTATGTTCTGGTGTTTTTAAAAGAGGACAGAAGATATTCCATACACGTACCCAAAAAGAGATTAAAATCGCAACTCCACTAATGTTTCAAGCGCAAGATCGAGAAATTACTGAATATGCATTACCCGGTGATATTATAGGACTTCATGATTCAGGAAAGTTTCAAATAGGCGATACATTTAGCGAGGGTGAAAAGATTCAATTCACCGGTATCCCAAGTTTTGCACCAGAGATTTTTAGAAAAGTTCTTTTGAAAGACCCTTTAAAAGGAAAGCAACTTGATAAGGGACTACAGCAATTATCTGAGGAAGGAAGTGTTCAACTCTTTAAAAGACACAATAGCACGGAGAAGATTCTAGGGGCCGTTGGTGTACTTCAATTCGAAGTTGTAAAGAGACGCTTAGAAGATGAGTATCATGTTAGAGGAGAATATGAGGCCCTGCCATTTGCTGGTGTGCGGTGGATCTTATTCGAGAATGATCGTGAAAAAGACAGCTTTATTTCTAAGAATAGTATAAATGTCGCATACGATAATAAAAATAGAGTTTGCTTTATCGTAAGGTCAGAGTGGGATCTAAAGCTAGTCAAAGAGAAGTTTCCAAAAGTTTTATTTTTCAAAAATAGTGATTACAAGTA
>DDIK01000040.1:1281-3001 GCA_002338505.1 Bacteriovorax sp. UBA1852 | reverse complement strand
TAAGAAAGAATTTTGGTACTTTTGCAAAGGTAATGGATCTTCCAAACCTTGTTGAGACCCAAACAAATTCTTATGCAGAATTTTTACAGGCTGATGTGGCACCTGAAGCAAGAAAGAAACAGGGACTTGAAGAAGTATTTAAGTCTTTATTTCCCATAAAAAGTGTTTCAGGAAATGCAGCCTTAGAATATGTTTCTTATGAATTAGGAAAAAATACATATGATGTTCAAGAATGCTTGATTCAAGGACTGTCTTACTCAGCCCCATTAAGAATTAAAGTAAAGCTAGTCTTATTTGATAGAGATTCTAATTTCAAAGAAGTAAAAGACATTAAAGAAGGAGAAGTTTTTATGGGCGAAGTCCCATTAATGACTGATGATGCATCGTTTATAATCAATGGAACCGAAAGAGTTGTTGTGTCCCAACTTCATAGATCTCCTGGTGTATTTTATGATCATGATAAAGGTAAGACACATTCTTCAGGAAAAGTCTTATATTCCGCAAGAATTATTCCATATAGAGGCTCATGGCTTGATTTCGAGTTTGATCCTAAAGATATTTTATTTAGCAGAATAGACAGAAGGAGAAAAATACCTGCAACAATAATGCTAAGAGCTTTAGGAATGAGTACTGAAGAAATCATTTCAGAGTTTTATGAGACAGATACTTATACCATCGACAAGGATTCAGTAAAAGTTGCCTTGGTTCCAGAAAGATTAAGAGGTGAAACTCTACCTGTTGATATTAAGGTTAAAAGTAAAGTCTATGTTGAAGCTGGTAAAAGGATTACTGCTCGACACATAAAAGAATTAACAAATTCTAAAGCTAGTGAAATCACTCTTTCAGAGGAATTTTTAATTGGTAAAGTTTTAGCAGAAGATATTTTTTCCTCTTCTACTAAAGAAATAGAAGTTGAAAAGGAAAGTATTGATAAAGAAACTGGTGAAGTAAAAAAGAAAACTGTTAAAGAAAAAGCAAAAGAACCTGAACCATTATTTAAAGCAAATACTGAAATTGATGAAGAAGTTTTAACTCAAATAAAAGAAAATGAAATCAAAGAACTTAAATGTTTATATATAAATGAATTAGTAAAAGGGCCATACATTTCTAATACATTAAGAGTTGACCCAACATCGAATAGATTAGAGGCGTTGGTAGAAATTTATAGAATGATGAGACCTGGCGAACCGCCAACAAAAGATTCTGCCGAAACTTTATTTAATAACTTGTTCTTTAATGAAGAGAGATATGATCTTTCTGAAGTTGGAAGAATGAAATTTAATAGAAGACTTAAATTAGACGCAAAAAAAGAAAATCCGCATATTCTTGATGATCAGGACATTATTGAGGTCATGAAAGGTATAGTTAATATTCGTGATGGTCATGATATTGTTGATGATATTGATCACCTGGGTAATAGAAGAGTAAGGTCTGTTGGTGAAATGACAGCTAATCAATTTAGAGTTGGTCTTATTCGAGTAGAAAGAGCAGTCAGAGAAAGACTAAGCATGGCTGAGGCAGATGAACTTGGCCCACAAGATCTTATAAATGCCAAACCTGTTACAGCTGCTATCAAAGAGTTTTTTGGGTCAAGCCAACTTTCTCAATTTATGGATCAAAATAATCCATTATCAGAAATCACACATAAGCGAAGAGTTTCAGCTTTAGGGCCTGGAGGTTTAACACGAGAAAGAGCAGGCTTTGAAGTAAGAGATGTTCA
>DDIK01000040.1:0-1047 GCA_002338505.1 Bacteriovorax sp. UBA1852 | reverse complement strand
ATGGAAGAGTTTGTCCAATTGAAACACCTGAAGGACCAAATATTGGGTTAATTAATTCTTTCGCATCTTATTCAAGAACTAATCAATATGGCTTTATTGAGACACCATATAGAAAAGTTACTAACGGAAAAGTAACAGATGAGATTATTTATCTGTCAGCAATCGATGAGGCAGATCATGTTATTGCTCAGGCAAATGTAATGTTAGATAAAAATAATAAGTTTATAGATGAGTTAGTAGCTGTTAGGCATGCTAATGAGTTTGAGTTAATGTCTCCTGACAGAATTGACCTTATGGATGTTTCTCCCCAACAAGTTGTTTCTATCGCTGCATCTTTAATACCATTCTTAGAGCATGATGACGCAAATAGGGCATTAATGGGGTCAAATATGCAACGTCAAGCAGTTCCAGTCCTTAAGGCAGAAAAACCTCTCGTTGGCACCGGACTAGAGACAGTTGTTGCTAGAGATTCAGGTGTTTGCATAGTTGCAAGAAATTCAGGTGTTGTTGAGAGTGTCGATGCATCAAGAATTGTAGTTAGGGTTACAGATAAAAAATCTAAAACAGCTTCAGATGTCTATAATTTAATAAAATATACAAGGTCTAATCAAAATACATGTATTAATCAGCGCCCAATTGTTAAAGCAGGTGATGTTGTAAAAGCTGATGATATTCTTGCTGACGGTCCTTCTGTTGATAATGGAGAACTAGCACTTGGGCAAAATATACGTATAGCTTTTATGCCATGGAATGGATATAACTTTGAGGACTCCATTCTTATTTCTGAAAAAGTAGTTCAAGATGATGTTTTCACTTCTATTCATGTTGAGGAGTTTGAGGTAATGTCAAGAGATACTAAATTAGGACCAGAAGAAATAACAAGAGATATACCAAATGCAAGCGAGGAAATGTTGGTGAATCTTGATGAAACTGGCATTGTGTATGTTGGGGCAGAAGTAAACTCAGGAGATATCTTAGTCGGTAAAGTTACTCCAAAAGGTGAATCACCTATGACTCCAGAAGAAAAATTATTAAGAGCAATATTTG
>DDIK01000105.1 GCA_002338505.1 Bacteriovorax sp. UBA1852 | reverse complement strand
GGCTCTGCTTTCTTGATTTTTGATAGCTTAATAATACTGATGCCGCCTCTTATTACAACAAGAGAAACAATTCCACCAATTAACAGATCTGGAACATTACTCTTTAGAAAATAAACTAACACGCCAGAAAGGATTATTCCTGTATTAACGATTACATCATTAGCAGAAAATATCCAACTGGCCTTCATATGAACTTCGCCGTCTTTATGTTTATGAATTAAAGCAAGGCACCAAAGGTTCGCAAAAAGTGCAATCAGTGAAACAACAATCATATAATTAGAAAGTGGCTCACTCCCAAAATAGAATTTCCGACCAACCTCGACTAAACAGAGCAGGCCGAGAGAGATTTGCATAATTCCGCTAAAATATGCTGCCTTGTGCTTCATTGTAATCGACTTTCCAACCGCATAGAGACTTAAACCATACACAAATGAATCAGCTAACATATCAAGCCCATCAGCAAGAAGCCCTGTAGATTCAGCATAAAGCCCTAAAATGATTTCAACAAAAAACATAGTTAGGTTTATACCTAGTAGGTATTTTAACGTTTTCGCCTCTACACTAGGAGCGATATCTGGAATATCATTTTTTGAAACTTCTTGGGAACTTATTAATTCGCCGGGAAGAGAAATGGCCTTTAAAGAGTCTGTGATTTGCTGGTTATCAATCCTGTGGTAAAATTCACAGTCCTTGAATCTAAATCAAACTCCATTTTGGCAGTTGAGTCCAAACCCTCCATCAGTCCTTCGATCATTTTTATTTCTGAAGGGCAATCCATCTTTACAATTTTTATTATACTTTTCTTCACTTCTTTCTCATTTAACGCTATTACTATTTACTTCATAAGCTCTTTAATTTCATCAGAAGTTTTCATTTTCTTAAAGGGTGACACATTACTTCCCCCTGTATTTCCTATTGGTAATATACCTACAGCAGACCCTATCATCCCTGTAGGTATTCTAAATAGCTGGCCGAGTATTTCCCTTACATCTCTTTTAAGTAAACCTATTCTAAGCATATACAAGTGAGATACCGTATGAGGTATTATACTTCTTTGTCCTAAGACATGAGCAATTTCCAAGGTAGAGAAAGCTTCATCTAGTCTGCCTAACTCAATTAATTCTTGAGCCTTTCCTATATGTTCATAGAAGATTTTTTTTATTTTTTCATTCATTGGGTACCTCTACTAATCTAAATGCTAATAGAATCAATTTCTTCAATCCCACATAACGTTTTCAAACCGCCATCTTGAACGACTTGCCTTTCTCTTAATCTTGATATTTTTTTATTCATGATATGTCTTACCAGTATCTTAAACAAAACCTTCTTTAATCCTGTTGGGTTCGTTCCATATTGATTATAGAATTCATCAGGTGAATCAAATACACCTAAGTCTCTAACAACTCCTTCTTTTTGAATATAGGTATCGTTATCTCCGTTCCAATCAACTTGTGGTTTCTGAAAGTCATCACTTGCAACACCGTAACCACAAAGAGTTTTTGTGTTCCTTGGAAAATAATTTTTAAGAGAGTCTAGGTAGGTTTTATCCAATATGAATCCTTCTAAATTATACCATTTTCCATCATGATTCACCTCTATCCAGCTATGAAAGATCTCTTTTGGAGTCATTAAATAAAATATTCCTGTTACAGCACCGTACTGAAGCCTTTTATCAATTGTAAACCCATGGAAACGTGCCTCAATTCCAGCTCCTCTTAACAGCGCTAAAAGTAAGTTGGACTTTGTATTACATTGGCCATACCCATCACTCAAAACTTGAGAGGCTGAAATATCATCACTTTCATTGTAACCAAACTTAATCCCATCTCGAACAAACAAGTAACAGGCGTTAATAATGTCTTTATTATTATTTAACCCTTGTGTAATTGTCTCTAGCGTTTTTATTACCTCAGGATGATTAAAATTTAATATTCTTGTTTCATTCATAATAGTGACCTCCTAGTTATTTTATACAACTATAATAACTCAGAGGACTTACTAGAATCTTTTATAAACTGGCTATTTTTAAGAATTTCTGAAGGTGAAAGTCCAAATGACGCTTTCACAACTTTAGATAAATGCGCGGAATCACTGAAGCCAGAGGCTAGGGCGATATCAGTTAAACTGCGTCCATCAATAGTTGAAAACTCTGAAATTGCCTTTCTAAGTTTCTTCCATAAAATATATTTTCTAAAAGGAACTCCCACCTCTGACTTAAATAAATGCAATAAGCGACTTTCAGATAATCCAACATTTTGAGAAATATCAACTAATCGAATGTCTTCTAAGTTTTCTGCTTTATTGATTAAACCTAATGTTTCTACGATTCTAGAATCTTGAGAGGCATTCATTAGGCCCAGTTTTTTGAGAAGAGTTTCAATCTCTTCTGCTTCTTTTGGTATTTTCTCAACAGATCGAAGCTTAACACTGATTTCTTCACCATTAAAGATAGATTCATTATCAATTAGAATTGATAAAAACTTTCCTTTCTCATCCAAAAACTTATGATTTACTTGAGAAGGAATAAATATCGCTGAAGTAGATTCAACATGATCATTAATATCAATTCTAAAAGGCCTAGCATCTAGAGAATATGTAATTTGGTGAGCAATATGAGCATGTCTCTCAGTGTTGAGCGAATCTGAAACTATAACTGCGTAATAATCATAAAGCATTATTTGGTTATTCATCATAATGAACACACTCCGCCTCAAACTCAATTGTTGAATATGATATATTGTACTCCTTAAGCTTTAGCTTTATTGACTCTTTCAGTGAATCGAGCTGAACAATATTGCTATCTCTAGAAACTAATACATGAAAACGTAAATAGTGGGCTTCACCATCAATAGACCAACCTTTCAGTTCGTGAACATCCTTTACTAGGTCAAAGCTTAATATTTCGTTTATAAGTTTTTTCACATCTAATTCAGTTGGAAAGTTTTGTAAAAAGATCATTCCAACCTTTATCAAGTTCTTATATACACCTCTTAGAATGACAAGGGAGATTAGCACTGACAGTATTGAATCAAGTATGTACCAAGGTTTAAAAAGAAGTACTATACTTACAATTAATACAGAAACCCAGCCAAGTAAATCTTCAAGGAGGTGAAACATTACCATTTTAGGATTAGAACCTTCAGCTTTAGACATTTTATAAGCAGCAAGTCCATTAACGACTATTCCAAGTATCGCCAGCAGAATCATTCCTTCAGCTTTGACAGGTTCAGGGTTTTGAATTCTTTTTACTGCTTCAAATATCACAAAAACACTTCCGGCCAGAAGAATTAATCCATTTATTAACCCTGCCAAAACAGAAAAGCGTCTATACCCAAAGGTGAATTTACGGTCGGCTTTCTTGTAACTTAGTCTTTCTGCAAAATACGAAAAAAGGAGGGCAAGGCTATCACCAAAGTCATGCAAAGCATCTGAGTAGATTGCGACACTATTTGTTAAGTAGCCTCCTATAAGTTCAATTATAGAAAAGCTGGCATTCAAAAAAAATGCCATTAGTATGTTTTTACTTCCACCGTGAGAATGACTATGCGAATGAGACAAAACTTATCCTTTACCTTAAATTACCGCCACGCTCTGACCATTCTTTATTAGCTTTTTTTATATTAGCATCAATATTCTTTTTGAACTCAGACATCTTACTTTTAGTTGAAAAATAATATGTCTTTCCACCATGGTCAATTTTATACTCTAAGCTCCCTTTTGCAGTAACATCACCGTGGGCGACACTGTAGGCACATTGCTTTTCAAAAGCATGATGATGGTGTGCCGGAGCATTGTGATGATGAGCACATGATACTAAAAACATCGAAAATATAATTGTAATAATAAATTTCATTTTACTTCTCCTTCAAAAAGTTTTGGTTGCATTTGTTTAATAAATAGCCTGTAGAGACTTGGTAAAACAATCAGCGTTAGGAGTGTTGCAGAAACAATTCCTCCAACAACAACTGTCGCTAAAGGCTTTTGAACCTCGGCTCCAAGCCCTGTTGAAAACATCATCGGTAAAAAACCAAAGATGTCAGTAAGAGCAGTCATTAAAACGGGTCTTAATCTTGTCATAGCACCTTCACGAACTACATCATCTGGCGTTTTTCCATCTGATATAAGTCTGTTAAAATAGGTAACAAGAACAACTCCGTTTAAGATACTAATTCCACATAAGGCAATGAAGCCAACTCCAGCAGAAATACTAAATGGCATTCCCATAATATTTAATGAGATAACGCCTCCAATAAGTGCCATTGGAGCACAAGCGAAGATAAGTACGACCTGAGAGAAGTTTCTAAATGCTGCATACAACATAGCAAGAATAATTAACAGCGCCATTGGAACAAGTACTCCAAGACGTTCTTTAGCGCTTTGTAAATTTTTAAAGCTACCGCCCCATTCAATATAATACCCTTCTGGAAGGCTTATCTTTTCATCGACTAGCTTCTTTGCTTTATTTACAAAACTCTCAATGTCTCGAACTTCCGGGTTTATAAGAACAGCAATACGTCTTTGTGAGTTTTCACGACCTACAGCTGAAAATGTTTCAACAAAATCAATATCTGCGACTTGTTCAATTGGGACGGTGTAGCCTTCAGCAATTCCCACGGGAAGCTTTCTCACAAGCATTACATCTTTACGTTGTTCCTCAGAAAGCCTTGTCACAATAGGAAACTTACGAACACCATCAAAAACATGACCAACTTCTCGACCTCCAATAGCAGTATTAATTGCATCTAAGACAGGTCTTGCAGTTACACCCAACTGAGCTAGTTCATCCATTCTTGGGGTGTATTGTAAAAGAGGTGATTTCCCTTTTGATTCAGATTCCGCTTCTCCAGCACCTTCAATACCACCTACAATTTCAGCAACCTCTTTTGAATAAGAAATAAGTTTATCTAGGTCATCACCAAATACTTTTGCAGAAACATCAGCACGTGTTCCTTCTAGTAATTCATTAAATCTCAATTCAACCGGTTGAGAAACTAGCATTACTTGACCAGGGATATGTAAGTCTAGCTTTTCCTTAACAGCTTTCATTAGAGTTTTCTTGTCAGTAACAGAGGTACTTTCTGGCCACTCATCCTTGTCCTTGAGCATTACGTAAGAGTCAGAAATATTTACACCCATTGGATCAGTTGCAACTTCAGCAGCTCCTGTTCGAGCAAAGACGTTTTTCACTTGAGGAAAGTCTAGTACAACTTTTTCAGAAAGCTTTTGAAGTTTAACAGAGTTTTCCATGCTGATATTAGCAGGACGAATAAACTGTAGGGCAAAGTCCCCCTCATCAAGTTGGGGAATAAATTCTGCTCCTAGTCTTGTAAATAAGAATACACCTGCCATTATAGAGGCTATCCCAATTCCAAGAACTATTTTTTTTGCTCTCAAAGCTGTATCTAATGTTGGGCGAAATGCCTTTTCAGCAAGATTCATCAAAAATGGCTTTTTATCCCTAGTCTTTCCACTTAAGAAAGTTGCTGCTAAAGCGGGAACTAAAGTAAATGAAAGAAGAAGTGCTGAAGCAAGTGCCATGATGAAAGTTGTCGCCATTGGGCCAAACATTTTACCCTCAACACCTGTAAGTGCAAAAAGCGGAACGAATACAACAATAACAATCAATTCTCCAAACCCTGCGGCTGATCTAATTTCAATAGCGGAATCAATAACAACCTGTTTAACTTCGGCCCTTGTCATTTCTCTACCAAGGGATTTTCCTTTATTTTGAAGCCTATGGACACAGTTCTCAATAACAATGACTGCCCCATCAACTATAATACCGAAATCAAGAGCACCTAAACTCATCAAGTTTCCTGAAACATTCTGCCATTTCATTAAAATAAAAGTCATTAAAAGCGATATAGGAATCGTAATCGAAGTTATAATTGCGGCCCTTAAGTTTCCGACAAGAAGTAGTAAGAATAAAATAACAAGTCCTGCACCCATAAAAAGGTTATGCTCTACAGTACCTAAAGTGGCATCAACCATATCAGAACGATCATAGAGTACTTTTAGCTTTACCCATGGAGGTAAATCCTTTTTGATATTTTCTAGCTTTCCTGAAACTCTCTGGGCAACTGCTCTAGAGTTTTCACCAAGAAGCATAAAAGCTGTTCCGATGATGGACTCCTCACCATTTACTGTAGCTGCTCCTGTTCTAATTTCTTTGTCATACTTTACTTGTGCGATATCCTTTATCTTTATTACTTGATATGAAGAGAGCTTTTTAACAACAACAGACTCAATATCTTTAATATCATTCAGTAGACCAACCCCTCGAACTAACAACTGTTCACCAGTTTGTTGAATATAGCCACCACCAACATTAATATTGGTTTCTTCTATTGCTGTTTCAATATCATCAAAATGAATTCCGAACTTCGCCATTTTCCCAATATCAGGTTGAATAAAGAATTGCTTTTCATAACCTCCGATAGTGTTAACTTCAGTAACACCCTTAACTGTCAACAGCCTTGGTTTGATAAACCAATCTTGCAAGGAGCGTAAATCCATTAATTGAATTAATCTTTTCTCAGGGTCTGTTTCAGGAACTTTTGCTTCAACAGAGTAATGAAATATTTCTCCTAGGCCAGTACTAATAGGACCCATCTCTGGGACAACCCCTTCTGGAAGTTCGATATTTTGCAGTTTTTCAGACGCCAATTGCCTTGCCTTGAAAATATCCATATCTTCTTTAAAAATTACAGTAACCTGAGAAATACCATACCTTGAAATGGAGCGAATAGTTTCGACCCCAGGTATCCCATTCATCGAATACTCGATAGGGAAAGTCACCATTCTTTCAACTTCTTCAGGGACTAATCCCTTTACCTGAGTATTAATTTGTACTTGTGTATTTGTAATATCTGGAACAGCATCAATCGAAAGTCCATGAAAAGATTTTACTCCAAAAATTATGAGCAACAATGTTGCCATAAAGATGAACATTCTATTATTAACGGAGAACTCAATAACTTTATTAATCATATTTTATCCTAGTGGGAATGACCGTATTCTGATTTATCTGTTGAATAAACATCAGTAACTCTTAAAAGACCAACCCCATCAATGACAATCTGATCACCAAAATCAACACCTTTTACTTCTACGACATAACCGTCTGAAAGCTCTTTTGTAATCTTAGCCGGAAGTAATTTAAAAAAGCCTGCTCTAAACCTATAAACACCTTTAGTGTTTTTAGACGCGACTAAAGTTTTTTTGCTGATTTTAAATGATGACCCATCAACTGTATTTAATTTTAGCTTTAGCGTCTTAATTGCTTCTTTAGAAAGTCGAAATCCTTTTTTCTCATCAACTTCTTCTATTGCCTTTCCTTTCCCTATTGCCTTTCCTCCACCATGCCCTTCATGATCATCATGCTTGGAATGGTCATCATGCCCCTTGTCGTCATCGTGACCTGAATGATCATCATGTCCCTTATGGTCATCATGTCCGTCACCTTCCTTGTGCTTTTTATGGTTGTAACCATCTTCTTCACCATGGCCCTTATGATCATCGTGCTTTTTTTTCTTATGATTATGCCCATCATCCTTACTATGCTTTCCATCATTATGACTTTTCTCTTGAGAGCTATGGTCATGCCCATCTTCTGCATATGATAAGTTTAAAAACATTCCACTTGATATAATTAACGCTACAATCAACTTACAATTCATTTATGACTCCTCACTGAAATAACTATTACACTCTGAATTTGTTATCTGATCCTGACCAAATAAAGACTGTAGGTTTTTATAAATATTTTTAGAATATATTTTGTAGTTAGAGAAAGATTTTGGGCACACATTGAAAAAACCTTCAATGCAGCGATCTTTTATTTCAGTTTCCTTTTCGTTTTTTATAAATACATTTGAACAAAAAGCTCTCAAACCAAAATCAGAAGAAATACTTTTTATTAATCTCTTTCTTTTTCTTCGACTTCCCATCCTTGACACAATATATTGATCTAACTTGTTTACATTTTCTGAGTATTCTCCCAGTGCAACTAAGTAGTTCACATCAAATTCTTGCAGAAGAGAATCATCAAGAACTTTTTTATTCATATCTCGAAAACTAGAAATACTCTTTTTATCTCTACTGTCTTTTACATTAGTAGTCTTAACATTTTTACAAATTCTAATTTTACTGCCGGATCTTCTCTTGCATTCCCTTTCGCCGGCATATGTACTTTGTACTAACGTCAAAATAGATATACTGAATAATAAGAGTATATTTTTCATGTCTAATCCTTTAAGTGTAATTCTGGGACAGTTGCATAGTCACCAGTAAAAGTAATTCGTTTTAACTTCTCTACAAGATCAGAAAAACGAAATTCATAAGATAAAAGAAGAATCTTAGATGCATAAAGATTATCTAGTATATCAACCATTTCCATAACATTAAGAGTTCCACCAATTGAGACATGATTCATCATTGCATCATAATTAGCTTGAGCAAGTTGAATTCTTTCCAGCGTAATGCTGTAATTAGTGATCAAGGAATTATATTCCTTAACAAGAATATTTACTTGTTTTTTAATAGTTTCAATTGTTGCCTTTAGCTGGGTTTTAAGAATTCTTCCTTCTGATTTTGAAATCCGAATACTCGCTCCCATACCAAACCCTAGTCCATCTTGGATAGGAATATGATCAAAAACACCGTTCCCTTCTCCCAGAGAATATGTGGACGTTCCCAATACACTAAAATTAATTTGTCCTTTTACTTTAGAAAGAGCATTCATCAAGTGTTCATATTGATACACCTCAGGAGAGGCTTCAATTGCCTTAAAGATTATCTTAGAAAACTCTATTTGCTTTGCACCTTCAATACTAGGAAGATCTGGCTTTACAATAACGACATCTTCTTCATTATTGATTCCTGTTAAAAACTGTAACTCTTTTGTCTCACTATAAACAAGGTTCTCTAAATTTCTCGAATCCTCAACTAAAGAAAGGTAACGACCTTTTATTAGATTATATGCAAATAAGTTTCCATTCCCAAAAATATTTCGAGTTTCTGCGACATCCAACAGATCCTTATAATTTGACATTTTTTCATCAATTATTTTAGAGAAAACTTCATCACGATACACACTCACAAAAAGAAGCTTTGCAGTGTTAACCTCGTTTGCCCAAAGTGCTCTGTACTGCTCCACCTGAGCTTTATACAAATGCTTCGACTGACTTAACTTGAACCAGTTTGCAGGAACTAAAAATGGAGCAACATCCTGTATTATGTCTCCCACAGCTAAAGGATCAACAAATACGGCCGGTAGCTTTAGAAGGTTCCAAATATTCAATTTTGGTAACAAACTAGCACGTGAAAACTTAATAGTTTCTTTTTTTTGATAAACACGCTCAGCATTTTCTTGAATAAGAAAGTTATCTTTAGATACTTTACTTGCAATATCTCCAAGTTCAAGATCTATGGTTGACGCGAAAGAGGGAATTGAAAAAACAAGAATTATAATTGATAGTAACTTCATAATTATATCCTAGTAAGTGAAAAACTATAAATCATTGCATTAGAGCTTGATCTCAGCTTCCCTTTAAAGTCTTGTACATAATCAACAGTTCCATTTCTAATATGATCTGCCATATTTCTACTTTGAATGGAAATATCTTGCTCCTCTATTTCATCCTCATCACCCTGTTCTTCAGACAAAAATATTTGAAATGTATTAGAGCATCCTTCAGAAATTAAGTTCAGTATGCCTTTTTTAAGATCGGGCTTAATATCTTGTAAAACACACCCAACAGCAGAGAGTTGATTATCAGGGTTCCATTGCATAATTTGAATATTTAAATTTAAGTTTTGAAGTTCATATTCTAATTCAGCTAACGTTCTAGACCTATCAACATCATAATCAGGGATTGTTGGAGAAATTAGTACTCTAATCATATAAGGAGATTCTTTTACTGAGAAAGTACCCTCAAATTCACCTTCGACCGCACTTATAAATGCACGCCTTTTATCAAGGTCTCCCTGAAGTTTCTGTGCCCACTCTTCTATATTCTGATTTTGAGCATTAATTTCTTCCTGACTTTGAATTACTGTTTGTTCTTTTAATCCTTCTTCTCCGTCACTACATCCTACAAATGACAGCATCATAAACAATAGTAAAAATAGTTTAGTTCTCATATATCCCCCTCTAGGTTATAATAGTTTTTTATTTTTAATTTCACCGTTTAATTTGTATATATTCCACAGGGCCTCTGTTGCCCCATTCTCAAATTCAAACCTTGTGTTGAAAAATTCAATCAATTGTCTATGAGACTCAATAACAAGAGAGGTTGAAATAATACCTCTTTTAAATAGAGCCTCAATCTTCCGATGTTTTTTCTCTAGTTTCTCTTTATTCGCAATTGTTTTTAATGATATTTTGTATTGATTATATTTTTGAATCCATGATTGAACATCAAGCTTACTTTCTTTCTTAATGTTTTTTAAGTTTATACTTGCCGCAAGGATTTCTTTTGCAGCCTTTGCCCTTCCTCCGCCATTAATATTAAGAATAGGTAGATCCATCGTTATCGCAATACCGATAGTATTTGTTTGTCCCAAATTAACTTTTTCATATTCATAGGTTGGGCCGATTTGTAAGTCTGGATAGCTATTAGATTTTTCTAATTCTAAACCTGACTTTGCAAGCTCCAACGAAAGCGCTGCTGCTCTTAGTTTTGAGTATTCCTTAACCTCTAGGTCTGCATTGAATGACTTAGTTAAGTTAACATTCTCAGGAAGAGCTTTTTTAGAAAGAACACACTCTGTGCCCATATAGAAAGTGAGGTGTGTTTTTAGATTGATTTTTTCAGAGTTTAATTGAGCAACTTTAAGCTTATAATCATTTACTGCAAGCTCTAATGTTTCGCCTTCAACCTGTTGTTCAGGAGAAAGTGACTTCCTTTTTCTAATCGTTCTTAATATCTTGTTAAAAGCATCTAAAGATTCTTCATACAAGGGAATGAGATCATAGACTTGCCTCAAACGGTGCATTTTAAGAATTGTATCTATTATTGTTTGCTGATTTTCAAACTGGGTTACGGCCATTGATGTCTTTAATGTGCTTTGTGCTAACTTTATTCTTGAAGCACGTTTCCCCCCTAACTCAAAAGTATGCTTTAATGAAACAGCAGTATTATAGACATCACCTTCTATTGAATCTCCAACAGTACTTTCAACATCTAGTTCAGGGTTTGGTCGCTGTTTCGCAACTTCAACAGATGCCTCAAAGACACTTTCCCTTGCTTTGTTTTGAGAAATAACAGGGTGATTTTTCTTAACTAAATCTAATACTTCATTCGGTGTTGAAACCACACACTTGGCGTAGAGATCTAACGAAAAAACACTAATAAAAACGACAAGAAAACTATTTCTCATTCCAGTAAATCCTTTTTTAATATAAATGGTGATTTACTCACCCTTCTTCTCAATCCTAGTGACAGGATCGAATATTTTGTACTTACAGCTTATGATTTGAATTTAAACAACAACTAAGCAATCTAGAGTTAGGGCAACAAACACTAATTTATTTGCCTTCAACAATATTGCTTTTTTTGATCTCAAGTTTTTGAAAACAGTATGCGATGCCGCATTTCTGAGTTAGAAACAAGAGTAAACTAGGAATGCATGGGAGGCTTTAAACTCGGGTCAAGAAACGGAGTCTTGTAGTGATGACTATAGTACCAATCAGCTCTATTACTAAAACCTTCTGGTCTTTTTAGTGATGCATGGCTCTTAACAGGTATAATATTGTGTAGCCCGCTACAATGATGAGAGCAATGGTTTGCATGATCACTGCAATCATTTTCTTCGCAATCCTCACTGTCGAGTCCAGTAAAAGATAACGAACTTGAAGAGGAGTACGAAGTTATCACATGAGAATCACTCATATCCAAATTAATATGAATGCTATCCGCTTCAGCTATAAAGCTTACGAAAAATGACATGAGTACGAATAGAGATATAACTTTTCCAAACATAATATGTAACTTTATCAAAAACATTATTGTTTAGTCAAGAATAAAGCAAGTAGTTGAAGATAATACAGGCTCCGCATTCGCAAAAGATGCCAAAACCCTGCGTGCCTATAGAATATTGTCAACTAATCTAATGTAAAGAGGTGTTAAAAGACTTGTGGTTCAAGACGTTGTGTAAAAGTCCGAAAGAAAAAAGGAGTAACTATTACTAACGTCTCAGGTAGTCTAGACTCAAATCCTTCCAAAACACAAATATATTAACAGACTCAATCTCAATATCGAACATTTCTAATCAGAGGATTCTTTATTGGGTTCCATCTTTCTTTTAGAGATTAAATCCTCAAATAGTGACTTGCTTTCATTGAATTCACTTTTTCTTAATAAAGTATTTTTATTAGTAAGGTCTATCTTATGACCAGTAAACTCTACTCCATGTAAGTCTTCTACCGCTAATATTAGTTGAGCATCTTCAGGAGCTTCATCTATTATATAACTTAAAACGTTTTTCAAATTAAACTTATCTTGCCCTTGCTGATTTGGTTCATCAATAACTATGGGACATAGCATAGATGACTGATTATTACTTATTTGGTTTAAAACAGAAAAAAACATTGAAAGAACTGCCCTTGGTCCATCACTTCCAAATTTTTTAATTTTTGGATATACACTCGTTATTTTGTCAAAGTTAACATTTGGTACATCTAGCTTAACTAGTGAGTTTGAAAGATCAAGGCTATACTTTTCTATAATTTTTTTAACATGACTTTTGTCAGTAAGTCGTTGCATTTCTTTACTTATGCTCTTTAAAGATTCTTCTACTGCCGTTTTATTCTTTTCTAATAATTCTCTTTCAGACTCTAATTCCTTAAGTAAAGTTTTCTTTCCCTCAGACTTTATTACATCAGAGACCTTAACCTCAGCTTTCTTAGTATTTAAAACAGATTGTAATCTATCCTTTTTATCTGAGAAGGTTCTCATATGATTCTTTTCTTTGAGCATTGAATCATCTAAATTTAATTTTTCTTTTTCAAGTTGTTCAATGAGATATGATAATTTGTTTTCATCATTAGCCAACTCAAGCCTTACATCATAGTTATTTTCATACTCAGCATCACATGTTGGGCAAGTAATCAAATCATCACCAAGCTCGACAGACTTTTTATAATCTTTTGCTAAGCTCTCTCTTAACGACAATGTTGACTGTAGCTGATGCTGTATTTGAGTTTTTCTTGAATAGAGAACATTGACTTTTTCTCTATATTTCTCTTCTGCCAGTTTTAGTTTTTCAATATCCGGTAGTATTTTATCAATTTCTTTAATATATTCATTTACATCTAAATTAACATATTTATCTGAAATTTCCTCTCTTTGCTTTTCCAACATTCTCACAACAATATCTAGTTTTGTGACAACTTCAACTTTTTCCAATTTCTTCTTGTCTCTTTCTTTCTTCTCCAAATAATACTCTTTAGGCCTCACTCCTACAAAGTACTCTAGTGTATCCTTTATGGGTGACTTAAATTGTCCAATCCCTTCAAAGGATTTGTACATTTTCCTCGGATTCCATCCATTATCTTGGTCAATATAAAAAGGTAAATACATAAATAAAGGAGTTGGTGTTGAGTTCCCACTATTTTGTGATACCAATTCTAGTTGAAAATCTAATAGTTCGGCCATATAGTCAGATAGACCTTTCGTTATACCTGAAAAAGTTTTTATATGATCAAAATTTGAATCATATACTGAAAAGAAATTTCCATCTCTTAAAATATTGGTTTCCTTCCCATCGACTTCAATAGTTGCTAAAGACTTTGAATTCGCTGAAAGCCAAGTATCTTCAAATTCAATGTCGGCACCAAGAGAATAGTAAATACTTTTAGCAAGGCATGACTTTCCAGTGTCATTTACCCCTTCTATTACTATCTTTGGGTAATTCAGATTGATGTTTATTGCTGCTTCTTCTTTTAAAGAACAAATTCTCAATCTCTTTAATAAGAGTTTTTTCATGTTTCTTTTCTCGTATATTGCTTATGATTTTTTTTACTTTGCCTTTTTTAGACTGCTTCATCTAGCACCATCACTTTAATTAATTTATCACTAAGTGCACTTGATAATTCATTTTGATTTTTATTGTACTCTACTAAGCACTCCTCAACAATTTCTATTAATTTTTTTCCTGTTCTATCCACTTCTTTTAAAACGATCCTTATCTTTTCAACAGCCTCGTTTGCTGTACCTGAATCCTCAATATACATTTTTTGTAAATTATAAAAGGCTGTTTTTAATTCTAATATTTCTCCCGAATCTAATTTATCTGCTATTAACAAAGGTTGAATTTCTTGCCACTTGTCTTGAGGATTAGTTGCAGCAATACCTTTTGTTAAGAACTCTTCAAACTTTTCTTTTGATATTGTTTTCTTTGTAAAAAAATCCGAAGCTAAGTCTGGGTTCATCTCATAATTTGACCTTATTGCGATTTCAGAGCTTAGTGCTTTTAAAATTGGCCCAGCTTTATATGCTTTAGATGGAAAACAAACTTCAATCAAGTTTATTAACTCCGCTTTTAACAATTTATCTCTATCCTCTTGATCAAGGGACAGGTCACTTACTTGCAATACAGTATCAAGATAATCATTCAAACTATAACTATCTCCTAGCTTCTTTTCAATTTTCTCTATATCTACTTGATCTAGATCTGATAACATTACCTCTTTTAATTCCTTTGACTTCTTATCTTTATTTTTTAGATTTAGCTGATAAGGTATATTTGATACAAAAATAAGATCAACATCGATGTCTGAAAATAATGTTCTATTATCAAATAGCTTTTGCAAAAATGATTTCTTAATAACATCAAGGTTATCTGTTTTTTTTCTAATAGTTCTATTGCTCAACAAGTTAGATATACTATAACTTTTTTTGTCCTTGTCTGTTTTCACCTGATAAAACTCACCTTTTTCCGGTGACTCTGTTGAATCACCATACAGTATAAAGTCTTCTGCAAAGTCAAACACTGCTCGATAATCATTTTTACTAGCATGAACTTGGAGCAATTTTAGCAGTGACCAAGATTGTTGATAATTTAGTCTATTTGAAGACCTTGCCCCACTTAATTTTCCGGCAACGTCACACTCTATCAAATGTTGAATTACTGATTTCTTTGTCATAATACCTATTATTAAAGTTATAGTTACTTATCGGTAGGTGACTATAAAGTTTTACTATTTAATCTTAAATCCAAACGTTTTTATCAAGTAGTAATTTCAGCCTAAAGAAGTGTAAACAAGCTCTGCTCTATCTAAGTCTAGCTACTCTGCCTTATGTCACTTACTAGTTCACTTTCATCAGAACTGCACGATCAAACAACATTGAAAATGCGTCTATTAAGGTTCTCCTCCTTGTTAACTAAAGCAATCAAGATGCCAGTTTTAAGTTGATTGATGCCAAAGTAATTTAAATAAGTTGTATGCCTCTACTTAAAGGTAGAATGAATTAAATATTGCAAAAATTATTGCATGCAATATTTTTTATTATTGCACGTTTGCAATATTTAACGCGCATCAACAACATAAGTTTCCAAACATGAGAGTTTTAAAAAGTCTTTAGTTTGTCTAAATATTTGAAAGTATTACATATCTGATTTGCCAATCAATCTAAACAAGGATTGTATGTTGTGTTGTGTCGAGCTCTCAGAGTTGGCACGGCCATTGCTTTATGAGTGAGCAGATAGTCAAAGTGACCATTTGGAGGATTACTTGAAGAACATTGTTCTTAGAACAACATTAACCGCAGTATTTTTAATTGGAGGTTTTTATCACCTTCAAGATAAAGAGCAAACAGAGCATGTAGAAATTCCCTATATCAAAGCGGTGTATTCTCAGCCGGTGACTTACGATCCTGCTCAAATGAATGATGGTGCTTCTCTTATATTCTCAGAGCTAGTTTATGAAGGTCTTCTCCGTTTCACCGAGACATATGGCATCCAATCAGGAATTGCTAAGTCTTGGAGTACTAGTAAGGACGGAAAGACTATTACATTCATTTTAAATGAAAAAGCTAAGTTTCATAATGGGGATAACATAACGACCAATGATGTTGTTGCTTCACTAAGCCGGATGCTTGCACCAGAAAGCAAAGTTTATAAATACTACGATATGATTTTAGGGTCGAATGAGTACCATGAGGGTAAAAGTAAAACATTATCAGGCATAAAAGCCATAAATGATCATACAATTACAATAGAGCTTAAAAGCCCTTTCCCACCAATACTTTATGTGCTGGCCGGTGGAACGGCTAAAATTCTTCCTGCAAAACTAATAGATAATAAAGACTTCTTTATAAACCCTATTGGCTCCGGGCCATTCAAAATCTTAAAACTAGGTAAAATTGATATTGAGCTTAGTCGCTTTGATAAATACCACGGAGATACACCAAAAATAAAAAGACGAGTTCTAATAGCTATAACTCAAAGGAAGAACATACAGGAAGCAAAGGCAGGAC
>DDIK01000004.1 GCA_002338505.1 Bacteriovorax sp. UBA1852 | reverse complement strand
ATATATTTATGGCATTTTATAATCTGGATTATTTAAAAGCTAGGTTAACACCAACGTAATGGGTCAGTTCTTATTTTTTAAAGAGCTGATCACTCACCACTTTCTGAGCAACAATTGGAGGAACCATTTTCTCCCATCCTGACTGCCCTTCTTGAATCATCTTAAGAATTGTTCGCGACCAAATACCAAAGAGATCTTTATTATAACAAGGTACATCTGTGATGAAGTTATTTTCAATTAAATATTGAACGAGATGGTGAATACTCTTATCAAAGTCGAGATCTTTCATCTTTCTCCACTTTGTGTCATCTTCATCGTCAATAACAGGATAGATATAGAGCTTTGTCATGTGACTAAAAAGATCTCCTAATCCCCCCATTATACCAGACTGATTCTTCGTATAATTATCGAGCATAAGAATTTGCTCAAGATTAAACACTCCGGTGATGAAGGCGATTTTCTTTTTTGTAAATTCTAGGTATTGATTTAATTCGAAATAGTCAGCGAAATTTGTAATCAAAACATTGTGGCCTAGCTCTGCCATGAGATCGACCCTAGCAAGAAAGTCCGCGTTATCAACATACTCAGCTCTTTCAAGAAGCTTTGACATACTAATTTCAGGAAGAATAACAACACTCTCCTCATCCCCAACTTCTTTTTTGAGCATCCTCTCGCCGCATTCAAGCATATCCATATTAACGAGCGTTGGCGGGCGAAAACTACCACGACAAACAACAAGGTTCTTCTTATATAATTCGTCTTTGGCCGATGTCACTTTACCAGAAGGTCCAAACATAACGGCCTTCGTAAACTTACGTTTTACAAGTTCCAGTGAAAGGATTCGGCTATCAATACCTTTAAAGGCCTCGCCAGAAACCCTTATCATATCAATTTCAATTCTTCTTGAAGAGAGATTATCCATTAAGCTTGATACGAAGATAACCGGCTCAGTCGAGTGATTAAAACAAGCATAGAGCATATTCACCCCAAGCAGCCCCACGGCCTCTTGTTGCTGAATATTTTCTTGATCGAGCATTCTGATATGAAGGATTAGCTCACTTGGTTTAGAGCCTTTTTCATGTTGAAATCTTACCCCAAGCCAGCCATGACATTCACCTATGCCTGAGTAGCTCTTAGCGGCAACTGTATCTGAGAAAACAAAGAACTTTGTGTCCTTGCCTCTTGTCTTTGCTAAGCGATCCTCAAGAAGCTCGTATTCATATTCAAGCATTTTTTGGAGTCGGCCCTCAGAAACATAACGAATACCTTTTTTCTTGCCGTAGATCGTATCAGAGATGACCATATCATAAGCAGACATTGTCTTTGCAATTGTTCCTGCAGCGCCGCCAGCGTGGAAAAAGTGTCTGGCAACTTCTTGCCCGGCCCCAATCTCTGCGAATGTTCCATATATTGCGTTGTCAAGGTTTATGCTTAAAGCTTTTTGCTTTGGTCCAAGTATCTGACAAAAGTCCATCTTTGTTTCCCTTTAAATGAATTATAATGCTTGAGTTATTAGAATATCAAACTGTTGAAAATAAAGGAAGGAGGTTAATTCAAATGAAAGAGAACAAAGAAGCACCTAGGTTAAAAAAGCACATTTTTGTTTGCACAAGATGCACAAACTATAAGCAAGCAGACAATCAACCCTATGCTGAAGAGCTAAGAACTGAGCTCTACGAGGAGCTTTCAACAAAGTTTGATCGAGCTGAAGTAAAAGTTACCAAGAGTGGATGCCTGGGTCAATGTAAAGAAGGTGTCAATGTTGTGTGCTACCCAGAAGCAAAATGGTTCAAAAATATGTCTAAGGAGACAATAAGAGATTTTATTCAGTATATAAAAACAAGTACTTAGGCTTAGTTAAGAGAAATTAATTGTAAGAAGTTATGATTTTCTTTCATTATGTCGTATAGTATATAATAGAAGCGAGGATAGGTTCATATGGTTTGGATATCTGCATTAATTTTAGGAGTTCTTGTTGGCGCCATCGCGAACAAGGAAAAAGAACTTAGAAAATCTAAAGTTCCTATTCCTATCAAGACACAATCAAATTCTGATAATTCCTAAACTTGAATTAGTTTAGTTTATTAATTTTCATGGCCATTTCTTTTGAGAAATATGAAAGAATCATATCTGCTCCAGCTCGTTTAAATGAAACAAGCATTTCATAGGCTACGGCATCTCCATCAATCCAGCCTTTCTCGTCTGCAGCCTTCACCATGGCATATTCACCACTCACATTATATGCAGCAACAGGAAGTGATGTACTAGACTTCATATCTCTAATAACATCAAGATATGAAATACCAGGTTTCACCATTAAAATATCTGCGCCTTCTGCTTCATCAGCATGAATTTCACGTAAGGCCTCAGTAGAATTATGAAAGTCCATTTGATAAGTCTTCTTATCTCCTGACTTAGGAGCACTATCCAGAGCGTCTCTAAAAGGTCCATAAAAAGCTGAAGCGTATTTTGCGGTATAAGACATAATCAGAGTATTATTAAAACCCTCTTCTTCCAATGCACTTCTAATGGCCATGACTCGGCCGTCCATCATGTCACTTGGGCCTATGATATCACTTCCAGCTTGTGCTTGATTAAGAGACATCTCAACAAGTATATCAAGAGTTTCATCATTTAAAATATTTCCGTTTTCATCAACTAGGCCGTCATGCCCATCACTTGAATATGGGTCCATTGCAACGTCAGTCATGATGAGCATCTCTGGAAACTTGTTTTTAATTTCTTTAATTGTTCTTTGTAGTAAACCGTCTGGATTCTTTGATTCACTTGCATGCTTGTCTTTCAAAGAATCATCAAGTGCTGGAAACAAAGAAACACACTTAATACCAAGGTCATGCAGCTCCTTAACTTCTTTTAATAAGAGATCCATAGAGTATCTCTTAATTCCTGGCATTGAACTCACTTCTTCGCTTTTGTTTTTTCCATCAATAATAAAAAGTGGAGCGATAAGATCATCAACGCCTAATGAATTCTCACGAATGAGAGATCTGATAGAAGCGTTCTTTCTATTTCTTCTTGGTCTATTAAACATTTATGAAATCCCCATTTCTATTTTAGTTTTAAAGGCCAAAGCATACATCGATATTTGCTTCACCATACTTGATAAACCATTCGCACGAGACATAGAGAGATGTTGTCTTAAACCAATAGTTTCAAGAAACTCAGGCTTTACCGAGAGGATTTCTTCCGGCGTAGCATTTGAATAAACTCTTAGAAGAATTGAAACGATACCTTTTACGATAGCAGCGTCACTATCTGCTAGGAATAAAATATTCTTATCACCATCAAGCTCTGCGTGAAGCCAAACTTGAGACTGACAGCCCTTCACCTTATTCTCTTCGGTCTTTAAAGACTCATCCATATCCTTGAGATTTTTTCCAAGTGAGATGATGTGCTTATATTTATCTTCCCAACCTTCAAAGTTGGCGAATTCCTGCTCTAGTTCTTTAACTCTTTGTGTTATCAATGGTCACTCCTTAATCAGGTAATTTATAGCATGTCTTTAAAATATTGAATAGTCTTACAAGAGATCTTAGAATAAGTTATGAGAAAATTTCTATACATACTCCTTCTGCTTCAAATCACCGCTAGCACAAATGCTGCCCTGGACATCTCTTTTGGAAAAGTTCAGGTAGGAGAAAAGAGAATTCCTATTGATCTCAGTCGTTTTGCGTTAGAAGGTGAAAGAGCAAGTGACAAAATTACTTATAAAATATTTAAAAACTCCACTCAATGGATTCGAACTGAAAATAATATTCTTGCCCCAAGAGCGCTCATATCATTGAACGTAAAATCTGAACAAACGATCTCCTTAAAATACGAAGGAAAGACCTCTATTCTTCAAGGAAAGAATATCAAGAATATAAAAATTTATGTAAACATCTTTGACCCAGAGGTTATAGAAATTTATGAAGGAAAAGAAGTTATTGAAAGACTGACTCTTGTCTCCAAGATAAAGCTAAAAGAGAAAGAAGGTCATCTCATAGACTACAGCTGTTCTCAGCATGGTATAGAAATAGAAGGACGCGATGATCAATATGTTTCAGCGGGCTGCATAAGTGAAACCTATGGTGAAATTGGTAAGGAATACAATCGACTTACCTTAAGCTGGTCAACTACAAATTACTTCTTAGAAAATAGAGTTAAATCTCCCTATATTTCAGTCATCATGAATAAAAGTCCTATTGAACTAACGATGATTAACAAGAAGGGAGAAAAGAGATCGGTCACGATAAAGACTAATTTCAAGCCTCGGTTTAAAAGACTTAAAACCGCAATCGGCTTTGGCCCCTATTCATTTCAAGCAACAAATGGAGAATTTGAAAAAGAAACAAAAATTGTTCCGGCCTTTATGATTTATGGAAAATGGGACTTAACTCCAGAGACTTCTTTTCGCTTCTTTGATGCTCTTATTGCAAGAGAGACAATATTTAATAATGCAGGACTTTATTTCGCCTATGATCTGGCGACAGCTTTTGATGGCCGCTTTAAAATCGTTCCTTTATTAGGCGCGCAAATCTTGACCAATAAATACGATAGTGATTCACAGACAACTGATAGAGTTCTCTACCCTCAAGGCTTTGAAGCTGTCTTTAAACATGCCTTTGGAATTGAAAATTACAATATCGTCTATGGTATGTTCTTATCTACTGACAGTGATGAAACTTATGATAATGCATGGCTACGCTGGGGAAAGGGCTACTTCTGGGAAATT
>DDIK01000079.1 GCA_002338505.1 Bacteriovorax sp. UBA1852 | reverse complement strand
TATAATTTCTATCGTTACAACGGTAAGACCGCAATCATTCTTAGAATTGTAAATATGAAGATTCATACTATTGATGATCTTAATTTAAGCGCAAGCCTCAAAAGTATAGCCCTAAGAAAAAGAGGACTTATTCTTGTAACTGGTGCAACTGGCTCAGGAAAAAGTACAACACTTGCAGCAATGATCGATTACATAAATACTAAAGAATCAAAACATATTGTGACGATTGAGGACCCAATTGAATTCATTCATCCACAGAAAAATTCACGAATCTCACAAAGAGAAGTCGGTACTGATACAGATAATTATCAAACAGGTCTAAAAGCTGCATTAAGACAAGACCCTGACGTTATCTTATTGGGAGAGCTTAGAGATGCAGAGGCGATACAAACAGCACTTAAAGCCGCTGAGACTGGACACTTGGTTCTCGCAACACTGCATACTACAGATGTCATTGCCACTATTAGTAGAATGTTGTCTATGTTTCCTCCTGATGAACAAAATGATGTCAGAAAGAGACTAGCGGATGCTCTTTTTTCAACAATTTCTCAAAGAATGCTTAAATCCAAGGAGTCCAAGACAGGAATTACCATTGCTCAAGAAATAATGGTAACTTCTCCAGGTATAAAAGAATGCATTAGAGGCGATGAACAGCTTGAAAGAATTTATAGTATCTTAGAGAAAGGTGGGACGAACGATCTTGGTATCAAGTGTCAGAGTTTTGATCAACATGTTTATAAGCTATTTAAAAAAGGACTTGTTACTGAGTCAGAAGCAAAGAAAGCAGTTAGATCTCAAAATGATTTTCTTCAAAAACAAATAATTATAGAGTAATTTATAACTTATAAGACTTGATCTCGTTTACAACGAGATCAACTTGAGCTTTAGCCTCATCCGATAGTACTTTCCACTCCGCATGACTCATATTTGGGTCACGATTTATAATCAACTGACCATGATCTTTAGTCTTATCATTTAGTTTTTTAAGAAGTTGAGCAGCAAGCTGCTCATCTTCCATATTTTCTAAAATTTCCATAAGAGCATTCATTTCACTCATATCAATTATGTCATTCATTATTTCGACGCCTTCTTTGCTTGATTATAAACAACCTTCTTTGATGTTTGTTCTAAGACGTCAGCCATTATATACATGGCCTCTTCAAGCCCAACATCTTTCTTTAAGGAAGTTACCCACTCTTCTTTTCTTTGCTTAAATTCTTCTTTCCACTGTTTCTCCTCTCCAGGTTTAACAGTTTCATGAGACTTTAAGGACTTTTCAAAGTTTGAGACTACGAGGTTCTCATTCTCTTCTGTGACTTTTGTTTTCTCAGACATTTTCTTTGCTTCTTCATTTTCTTGAAGCCACTTGTCGAGATTTAAACTTACGACAGTATCTTTTTTTCTTTCGACAAGGTAATTAATATTTCTACTAATTCTTTGATATCTGTTATTTGTAGAAACTCTCTTACCACTCTTTAATCTTAGCTTTTGATAATCAACTTTCTTTCCTGCCCATTTCTGATAAGTCAGAGGTTGAACCTTATCCCACTTTAAAGAATACTCTAGGTCACTCTCTCTATTTTCAAGGTAACTATATTGGTCTGGAAGAATAATATCAGGGACAACGCCTTTATGCTGAGTAGAACTACCATTTACTCGGTAAAACATTTGATTAGTAACCTTCATCGCTCCAAGACCTAGGTTCATCATCGAAGTCAGTGGATTCCTATCAAAGTCATAGAAAACCTGAACAGAACCCTTACCGTGAGAATTTGGAGCACCCACTATAATGGCTCTACCATAATCTTGTAGTGCTCCCGCGAGGATTTCTGAAGCTGAAGCAGAAAAGCGATTAGTCATAACAATTAAAGGGCCACCGTATTCAACAGAGGGGTCTTGATCTTCAAGTACCTGGACGCTTCCAGCATAGTCTTTAACTTGCACGATTGGACCTTTCTTAATGAAGAGGCCAGACATATAAACAGCATCTTCGAGAGCTCCACCACCATTATTTCTTAAATCCAGAATAAGACCATCGATGTTTTGCTTTTTCAGACGTCTTATTTCATCTCTAACATCATCAGTACAATTAACTGTTCCACGAAATTCTCTATAAAACTTAGGAACATGTATGTAACCAACTTTCATATTAAGATTCTTCTTTTCTAGCACTGAAGACTTAGTAAAAGACTCTCCAATTTTTACGACATCTCTGACAATTGATATCATCTTTCTAGCACCATCAGCTTTCTTAACATAAAGCTTAACTGTTTTCCCCTTTGGACCTCTAATGTAGCGGACAGCATTATCAACCCTCATACCAACAAGATCAACAGGATCACCATCTTCCTCAGATACAGATAGAATAATATCTTCTGCTTCCAATTCTTTACCTCTCCAAGCAGGTCCACCTGGAACAATTTTAATGACCTTAATATAACCTTCATCTTCAGAAAGGATAGCTCCAATTCCTTGTAGGCTACCAGACATATCGATGTCAAAATCTTCTTTCTTCTTTGGAGCAAGATAAGAAGTATGTGGATCATATATTTCAGTTACTGAATTTATAAAATAAGAGACATAAGCCATTCTCTCTTCTTGGAGCTCTCTCTCAAAATATCTTTTATAGTTCTTAGTAATTGCATCGTGTGCTTTTTTTAACATCTGCTTACGTGTAAGCACTTCTTCCTTTTTCTTTTTAGACTTTTCTTTTTTCTTCTTCTCTTTTGTCTTTTTATCTTTTTTTAACTCTTCTTTAAGAGATTTTTGATCTTCTATAATCGAGGCATAGCGAGAAAGAGTAGCTTGCTTAAAGACTTTTCTCCATCTTTTCTCAAACTCTTTTTTATTCTTTACGAAGTCTCTCTTTTCACGATCCACCTGGAATGTTTCTTTTTTTGAGAAATCAAATTGCTTCTTAAAAATTTTTTCTCTAAGTTTATCTGCGGCTTTAATTCTCTCAGTTTTAATTTTCATCGCTTCATCGACGATGGGATAAGTTCCCCTTCTAATGAAGTCATCAAATTTCACGTGATGCTTTTTCATACTCTTAACATCAGATTGCATAAGAAAGTTTTTATTATAATCTAGTTTCTCTAAGAACTTATCGAATGCTTTTTTTGAGACATCGTCATTTATTTTCATTCTGTTGTAATGTCTTTTTTCAAGAACATCTGTGACTTTTGGTCCAATGATGGCCTCGGCCTCACTACTCTTTAATAGAGAGCTATAACTTTGCCCAAAAGCGGTGCCGCTCAATATTGTTAAAATGAATATGAACTTTAGTGAATGAAACATTAGTACTCCAGTTTTATTAATAACTTAATCAACATATTTTACTCTGAGTTGATGATAGAATAAAGGGTAAATTATTTGATCTATAGATAAATCTATATTTCATCTTAAAAGGTTTTATAACGATGTTTGTTATATTCATGTAAATTTCAACTAAATTCTTAACTTTTTACAATCTCACCTATCTACTTTAAGATTTTATTAATAATGAAACTCGAGGAGTGGGCCGTGAAACAAATTCTTTTGATTAGTGTACTAATAAGTTTTAGTACTTTTTCGAAAACAGTTATTGTTACTGACATAGATGACACCGTTAAGGTCTCCCACGTAAGGGACTTCACAGACCTTATTCTAAATGCATATCGTACATCAAATAGATTTCTTGGTATGGCGGAAATACTAAATAGTATAAAAGATGATAATGATGCTGAGGTCTTCTACCTGACTAATGCTCCTCGTGATCTCATGTCTTGGTCTCATACGACTTTGTTAGAAAGAGGAAATTTTCCAAGTGGAGTCATTTATCTACGAGATGATATTTCAGATGATCAACATAAAGTCATGACACTTAAGAGGATCATTCGCGACACAAACCCGACAAAAATGATCCTCTTTGGAGATAATGGTGAAAAAGACATTCATTATTACCAGGCCATTAAAGAAGAATTCCAGCAGATTGATTTCACCATATTCATAAGAATTGCTTATAACATGGATAAAGAGCACACTCCAATTGAAGATCAGATCCCCTTCGTTACTCCTTTTGAGGTTGCATGGAGCTTAGACAAGCTCGGACTGATTGATAATAACAGCATTAACGAACTCTACAAGAATCATGCGATACCATTCTTAATAGAGCCTTCGACAATGGAAGTAGGCCCTCTATATATTCCTCGCTGGCTAGAATGTAATGGATTCGATATTAGTGACTATCTCTCAGGTTCTCATGGTCTTGACCATCATATCATAAGAAAGGTTTCAGAAATCTGTAAAAAATAATACGCTCTTAGGCACTTCTTTCTTAATTTATCTGCTATTCATAAATTACTTGAGTCAAAGTCTTATACTTACGAATAGATTCAAACTATTGTAAAATAATAAAGGTCAGCTAATGATTAAAAATTTCATTTTTCTATTTATTCTAATATTCGCTTCTTGCTCATCAGTTATTGAAAGAGTCCCAAGTCACTCACAAAACTGTAGTGAAATAATCTCAAGAATATGGGAAACAACAAACAATTACACAAATAAGATCTCAATTCAAGAAGGCTCATATGGGGCACGGCTACCTGGGTATGAGACAAAAATGAAGAAAGTATTCAGCTACATCCCCTCTGTCAAAAAGTTCTCTCGCGAATATGAAATACAAAACAATAGGCAGCCAAAAAATAAAGAAGTATTTGACTATATTATTCAATCAAATAAGAAAGTTATCTCTGAGCTAGAGAATCTTAGAACAACTTACCCTACTCAAAAAACAGTATTAGATAGAGTAAGAAGAAGTATTGATTATTCAAATAAACAGCTTAATAAGATTGAAGACTTTAAAAGAGATGAGCAGGAGTTTCTTTCTAGAACTTATAATCCCACAACACGCGATGATAAAGATAAGCTTCAACCTTTCAAAAAAGAATTCTATGGTAGCCTTGGCGAAATTGATATTTTTATGAAACTAAAAGGTGCGGATGCCTTAGGCATTTACTTCAAGGATCATGTCAATGAACTAGCAAGTGACGAAATTATTCATAATAAAAACTTAACACGAGCAGTTTCTCTAGCAAGAGATAACCTAGAAAATATATCTCAAGAAGCATATAACAATCTTAAACAACGTTTTCCACTCATCTTTGATCGTGAAGGTGAAACACTACAAGAAAAGGTGAAGAGATCTATTGATTGGATAAAGTCTAAAGAGATTGATATTATAGCGAATGTAGGCAACCAGAATTACCTAATTGAAGTAAAGAATTATTCACAAGTTATGAATAGGAGTACCCTCTTAGATGAACATGGAAGGAAGTCCATTTTTACTCAACAAAAAGAATTAATTGAGCTCATTACCTTTCTTGACCTCGACTATAAACCTCTTATAGTCTTTAGAAAAGGCATTACAAATGATGCTTCCCAAATGCTTGAAGAAATAGGTTTTGAAGTTTTAGGTAAATAGGGCCTAAGCATGGATGTAATTTTTACATAAAATAACAAATCTTCGACAATCTTCTATAATATGCAACCATGAAAAAATTGGTAAAACTCTTTAAAGCATCTGTCTTTATCTTAATACCCCTTAATGTATTAGCAGGAGATCTTTCAGGAAAAGTATCAAATCGTCTTCGATATGAAGGAGATGATCAAAGAGAACAGTATCGAGTTAATTTTAAATATAAGCACGAGTTTGGAGAAAGCAGCTGTTTATCCATTAATGCTCAAGTTCTTACTGGAGCAAGATATGGCTCATCTAACAATGACTTCTCAGATGATTTTGATCTCAATCTTCGAAGAGTCTATCTCGATGTTCAGTGCTTAGTTGATAAGAGTATTCAGATTGGGGCCATTCCAACTAGCTCCATTAATAACCTAGATATTGACAAGAATGCCTGGATCGACGGTATGAAAGTTTCTATTGATCTCAAAGGTATAATTGATAAATTTAGCTTAACTTATGGAAGCGTCAACCCTGACTCTTCGCCAAATATACTCGAGCGGTTCAATGAAGAGAAAATTCGTTTTGTGAGAGCTGAGATTCAAAAGCAAGTATCTCAGAGATTGAGAGCATCTCTCTTATTAACAGATTATAACGATGAGACAATCATTCAAGGAATGCTTGAAGTTTCTACTGAGGACCTCCTCCCCTTTGCAGATAATATAAAAATCTACTCTGCACGAGACTTTAATGGAAAGAGCTTACATAACGGTTTAGAGTTTAAAAAACAAATTGGTAAGTATTCTTTAGGTTATGGTTACTATGATATAGATGAGCAGCTTTATCCTATCTCGTCTTTTCAAGGTAGTGAAGATGCATTCTATATTTCACTCTCAAGGACATTTAAAGACAGAATTAAGGTATCTATTCGTGCAAGAAAGGGAAAAACAGAAAATAGAGTTGATGCACAGGTTGAATACCAATTCTAACAAGCCTTGTCATTTTTCACATTTTATACTTTGTATGAAACAATACTTAAAACAAAAACAAAGGAATTTCATGCTTAAGTACTTCATTATCGCACTTTTAAGTTTTCAATCATTTTCTGATTGTATCCATGAGTTTCAAAAAACTGCTGAAGAAATTCAAACGTTAGCAAAATATCAAAATGTTCTCTTCTTAAATGAAGATAATCAGTTTATAAATTTTCACTCTGGAATAAGCCTAGAGAAAAATAGAGACTATACAATTCAAGTCTCTCATCCAAAAAGGCTTACTGAAAGCAATAAAGGCTATAATGATCGATACTTAGAGTACTACTCATATGCTCATATTCAGAAGTTTTTAAGTAATCAATCTTCTTCCTTAAATAATATCGGGTACTCTTACAAGTCAATTGGTAAAAGCGTTCAAGGTAGAAACCTCTACTATGTCGCACCAAAGAAACTTTCGAATAAAAAGAAGACGATTCTTATGTTTGGACGTCATCACGGAGATGAAGGAACAGCAAATTGGATTATTGAAGGATTTGTCCGCAAATTCATAAAGGATGCTAACTTTAGAGAGAAATATCAACTTGTACTCTATCCTATGGTAAATCCTGACGGTGCCGAAAACCACTCAAGATATAATGCCAGAAGAAGAGATCTTAATCGTGTGTGGCACAGTAATCCTGAAAAGTCCTATGATGAAGTAAAGGTCATACAGAAACACTTTCTCTCTCAAGCAGGAAAAGCTGATATCATGCTTGATATGCATGGCTCTTTCACTGAGGACTTTATTTACAGAGTCGATAGAAATTTTCTCAGTAGCGATTACTATAATATGCAACAAAGCTTTATCGATACGCTTGGAGCTCTAGATCCTTACCAAAACGGAAATTTTCAAATCTCAAATGGGCATAAAAAGATGGCGAGAATTTACTTTTTGAAAAACTTTAATATTAACTCTCTTACGCATGAAACACCGAGAGATATTAGACGTAATGGAAGTCGCTCAATAGAAGACCTTAATCAACAAGGTATTGCTCTGCTTGAAACAATTAATAAAGAAGTCGTAGTAAAGAAATAAAGATATTATTCGAGAACAATATATTCCTGAGTATAGATCATTACTGACTGATCTTCTGAGTCCGAACTATTTTCTTTGCTCATTCGCATCAGGTCATGTAGCGCTTTAACTGTTATTTTACGAGCAAGCGGGATTTGTTCTTTCTTTAGTTGTATAGTGAGTCCATTAGAAATATGGTTATCATCGTAATCTGCATGCTCTATTATATTATCATGAACAAGTAGTGATAAACTCTTATTTTGTTTCATTACTCTTAAATTAGAGTCAGTGACGACAAAGTTTTCGACTTTCTTAATTAAGTCATCTTCCTCAATTAATAGCTCTCCCTTTATAAGATCAGATAAGGCCTCATCAAAAAGACCTCGGTCATTTTTAAGCTTTGAAAACTCTAAAAACATCTCTTCTCGTGTTACGCCGTTAGGACTAGCTAAGATCGAAATAATAAAATGGTACTTAGAATCAAGTAGTGCTGAAAAACAGCTTGAATTAGTTGTCTTAGGAAAGATATATTTTGAGGTAACTTTATCCTTTATGTCCTGTGGAATATTATGAGAAGAGTACCTACCCATCTCAGCTAAAGACAGACCATAATCAATTTCATCATCAGTCAGTCCAATATTCTCGAGCAATACTTTGAGTTTTTTTGATGATATGTTTTTTTTTCCACCTAAGTACTGTGACAAAAATCCTGGAGAAACCGATAACTTAGAGGCATAAGACCTCAATGAAAAAGAAGGGTTCTTCTCGGATCTTTGCCAAAAATCATTTTGAATAAGCACTCTGACGTCTAAATAAGTATAGATATCACTTAATATTTTTTCCATAAAACTATCTTACTTGAACACTAAGAACTTTTCTCTGGTAAATATCTACCTGGTGATATGATAGCATTTGGGTCGAAGCTATCTTTAATACTTCTTAAAACATCCATGTAAGGCCCCTTCTCTAAATAAAGGTCCATATCATTAATATTTGTACGATAACTTATATGACCTTGATGATTAAGAGTCTTTTGAAGCTCTCTTATACAATTGTGTGCTTTTGTAAATTGAGACTTATCGTACTCGACACTTACCACGGCCTCCAAGACCATATAAGAGATAGGATTAAGAGTGATCGAAGGATCTAACTCATAGGTCTGACAGATAGCTTTTATGGTTTTAACCATTTCCTCTGCACTTTCTTGATTTAGCTTCGTTAATGGTAAGCAGTAGGAAAAACCTCGAGATGACTTTTCAACTTGTTCTGAGAGATTCTTACTCTCTTTGTACTCATCATTTGTGAGAACTGCACCAAGAGCAATATTTGTACTTTGCCCATTATAGAGATTCATTAAGGATCTTATACATTTTATAAAAGCATAGAATGACGATAATCCAAAAGATTTGACTAATTTTTGTAAGAAGGAAAGTTTAGTCTGCGTTAATACTTCAACACGAGCATAGGAAGATAAAGACTTTCTGAGCTTTTTTATCTTATACTTTAAAACCGTCTTATCATCAGCAGTTAAAATACCAGATGATGTCCATTCAGAACTCAATGCTATCTTGAGCAGTCTTTGAATATTTTTCTTTGATACATTCTCATTTCTATAAATTTCGGGCAGCATCGCATTCACCGCTCTTTGCGAGTTTGCGATATGGTAAACACTATCAATAATATCGTATTTAATAAGATTATTAAAACTACTCATGCTTTCAAATAATTTTTCTTCATTATGAAAATTCAGTTTAATATAGACTTGATATTTCTTTTTCCTTGTTAGTCTGTAGGTCATTTTAGTAACGACACCGAAGTTTGATTGAAAGAACAGACTTGTTAAGTCAGCGCCCACTCCATGCTGATAATGATTTTTAACTTTCCATTCATTAAATCTTGTACTTCCAGTGTGAATTATTTCACCATTAGGAAGCATAACTTCAAGTCCTATGACACTCTCAACTCTTAATCCTTTGTATGTAATACCTCTTTCAAGGGCATTACCAATAATACTTGTATCACGCGAAGAGCCCGTCACATCAATCATATATTCTGTATCTATAAGTAAGTCACTTAACTCACCTTGAGTAACACCAGGGCCTATAGAGACGAATCCCTCTTCTAAATTTAATTCATGAATATCATTTAACTTTCTAAGATTAATTACACGGCAAGATTTGTCGACTGGCTCAGAAGCACCAAGCCCCCAATTATAACCCCTACTAATGGGATAAACCTTAATACTATTCTCATTACAATTTATAAGGAAATCTCTCAAGGCATTGATATCGCTTGGGAA
This sequence comes from Bacteriovorax sp. UBA1852, assembly GCA_002338505.1. Lineage (GTDB taxonomy): Bacteria > Bdellovibrionota > Bacteriovoracia > Bacteriovoracales > Bacteriovoracaceae > Halobacteriovorax_A. The sequence goes on along the minus strand of DDIK01000079.1, from coordinate 1,979 downwards.
ATACGTAGTATCGCTCTGTAAATTTTCTTGGGATGTGCTAAAAATGTTATTTGCCAGTTTATTCATATGAATATTATACACAAAAAATGCTGTTCAGCGCTTAACATTTTCTAAAGTGTTTTCCTGTGTTTTCCTAAAAAGAATTTAACGATCAGATCTAAGTTCACTGCTAAATGTAACTTGTGAATCAAGAGTTTTATGAACAGGACATTTCTTTGCAATCGCTAAAATCTTATCTTTTTCGTCATCAGAGAGTTCACCAAAGAGACTTATTTCTTTGGCGAAATGATCAACACCATCGTTTTTTTCATGCTTTAGCTCAACTTTAACATTCTTAAGATCAAAACCTTTTCTATCAGCATAAAGTCTCATCGTCATAGATGTACAGGCCCCAAGAGCACTTAAGAGAAGCTCATAAGGACTCATCCCGAGATCATCTCCCTTCATAGACTTTGGCTCATCTGCGATCAGATAATGCCTATGAGATGTAATATCATGAGTAAACTTACTACCTGAGCGAGATTCGACAATAACCCCCTTACCTTCGGACTTATTTTCAAAAACATCATCATCTTTTATGTATCTCTTTACCCAAGAATTGATTTGTTCTGCGATGTATTCGGCATCATTCGGTTTCGTGACCAAATGATCTATTGTATCTAGAGTTATAAAGCTCTTTGGATGTTTAAGCGCCTTAAAGATATGAGAGGCATGATCAACAGAGACGATATTATCAAAAGGTGAATGCATAATAAGATAGGCCTTCTTGGTCTCACTAATACCATCTAAGATTTTGCCATCACTTAAGTCTTTAATAAATTGTTTCTTGATTTTAAACTTTCTATTTTCAAGACAAACCTCTGCCTCCCCCTTAGAATTAATCTCTTCTAACTCATCTTCAAAGAGGTGGGCGACATGTTTGGTATCACTTGGCGCCGCAATCGTTATAACTGCTTTAACGGCTTCAAGTTCTTTACTTGCCTTTAAAACCGCTGCCCCACCAAAACTATGCCCTATCAAGATAGAAGGCGCTTTATAGTCTTTTTTTAGCGCATGATAGGCACAGATAAGATCAGCAATATTGGAAGAGAAATTAGTATTTTCAAAGTCACCATCTGAATTTCCTAGACCAGTGAAGTCAAAACGAAGTACTCCTATCCCTAATTGAGCAAGCTTCTTTGAAATTCGTGATGACGCAGAAATATTCTTTGAACAGGTGAAGCAATGAGCAAAGACCGCAAATGACTTAATTTGTCCATATGGGAGCTCTAGGCGACCGCTTAAGACCTCTCCATTTTCATTTTTAAAGTTGAATTTATTTGATTTAATTTTCATAAGCAAACTCCTCGCTTCATTCTATAAGAACATAGTAAAAACTACAATTTAAACACTTAATAGAAATAAAAGAGAATGGCTTAGATAAAAAAAAGGGCCTCAAAAATGAGGCCCTTAGTATTACTTATTTAATCGTCTTAAAACATACTGTAGAATTCCACCATTTTTAAAATATTCAAGTTCATCTTGAGTATCACAACGTGAGACAACATTTACAGTCTGACTCTCGCCACCTGACTTAATTATCGTCATTTCAAATTCCATCTTTGGCTTAAGCTCTCCAACAGGTTTTAATGATACTTTCTCAGAACCATCTAAACCAAGAGTATTTCTTGTTACACCCTCTTTAAACTGAAGTGGCATAACGCCCATACCAATAAGGTTTGAACGGTGAATTCTTTCAAAGGACTCAGTTACAACAGCTGAAACACCTTGAAGATTTGTTCCCTTTGCCGCCCAGTCTCTTGAAGAACCTGTTCCATATTCTTTTCCAGCGATGACAACAAGATCAGTACCATTATCTTTATACTTCATTGCTGCATCGTAAATACTCATTTGCTCACCAGAAGGGATATGCTTTGTATATCCACCTTCTACACCAGGAACCATCTCATTTTTAATTCTGATGTTAGCAAAAGTTCCTC
>DDIK01000062.1:3295-10942 GCA_002338505.1 Bacteriovorax sp. UBA1852 | reverse complement strand
GATTTTCCTAGTTTTAAACTGAATTGGTGCATAAAAGCAAGTCATATAAACGATCAGTAACGCAAAAAGGATATTAAATAACATCTGCCCAGGAAATAGTGACTGCTGTATAGTCTCAAAATAAGGCCTAAAGGCACTTTCCTGAGGAATAAAGCTTGCGAATGTAGCAGGAGCAGCAAGTAGGGATGACGCTAAGATCGGAGGCATAACACCACCAGTATCAACTCTGACTGGCAACGTCTGCGCACCACCATAAGTTCTATTATTTACAACTCTCTTAGCATACTGAACCGGAACCCCCCTAAAGGACCTCTCGATGAATGCTACTATAAAGAAACATATAATAATTACAGCAAAGAACAGAAGAATTGAAAGACCTGTCATTTCACCGTTTCTATAAAGAGTCAGTTTTTGAATAATTTCGGATGGCAACTCGACCGCAATACCTGCAAAGATAATCAAAGACACACCATTCTCAAGTCCAAATTCAGTAATTCTCTCTCCAAGCCAAAGTAAAAACATTGTACCAGCAGCGAGAGTTATCATCGTTGTCATTCTAAATAGCATACCTGGCTCAGGAATAACTCTTGCACCGGCTGGACTAACAAACGTTTCAAACACAGCGGCCATACTATAACCCTGAACACAGCACAGTAGAACTGTAGCATACCTTGTCCACTTCTGTATTTTCTTGTGCCCTTCACTATCTTCCTGTAACTCCTGAATCTGAGGAATTACTTCTCCTAGTAAAGAAAAGATAATTGAAGTTGTAATATAAGGCATAATACCTAATGCTAAAACAGAGAACCTCATAAAGGCCCCACCACTAAAGGTATTTATCAAATCGAATAAGCCTGCACCACCGGATTCAGCCCAATAAGATTGTATAGCCTGTGCATCAACACCAGGAACTGGTATTTGAGCAACTAGACGATAAACTACCAACAATAAAAAGGTGAAAAACACCTTTTTCTTAAGCTCTTCAAGCTTTCCTTGAGCGTTAGCCATTAAAACTTCCCTTTATTAGCGCGACTTACTGTATTTTTCCGCCAGCTTTTTCAATTAATTCTCTAGCTGTTTTAGTGAATTTGTCAACGCCTACGAACGTAAGAGCTTTTGTAACTTCACCATTTGCTAAAACTTTGATTGGCTTTCTTTTATCAGAACCTTTTAAAAGGCCTTTCTCGATAAGAGCTTCCCTTGTTACTTCGCCTGACTCGAACTTCGAATCTACTGCGGAAAGACTAAGTTCAGCATAAACAGTCTTAAAAGGAGCATTAGAAAACCCTCTTTTAGGCAATCTCATATAAAGGGGCATAGCTCCACCTTCAAAACCAGTTCTGACACCACCGCCAGATCTTGCCTTCTGACCTTTGTCACCCTTACCAGCCTGAGTTCCTTGACCAGAACCTTGTCCACGACCAATTCTTTTTATATTTTTATGAGCGCCCTTTGGGCTTTTCAAGTTATTTAAAGTTAACATATAGTACCTCTACCTATTCCTGAATATCTAAAAGATGAATAACTTTCTTGATCATACCTCTTACTGCAGGTGTATTTTCAAGAGTACTTGAAGTACCAGTCTTTCTTAGACCAAGACCTCTAACAGTAGCCTTCATCTTTTCATTACATTTTATAGTACTTTTTTTCAATTTTACTGTAATTGTTTTATTTGCCATGACAACCTCGACTAACCTTTAATTCTAAGACCTTTAACGTCTCTTCCTCTAACTCTTGCTACCTCTTCAGCGGATCTTAACTGCTTAAGAGCATCAAAAGTTGCCTTAACTATATTATGCGGGTTGTTCCCTCTCTGAGACTTTGTTAGTACATCTTTAATACCAGCAAGCTCAAGAATAGAACGACAAGCACCAGCAGCCTTAACCCCTGTACCTTCTGCAGCTGGCTTAAAAAGAATCTTACCAGCATCAAACTCACCCAAAACTTCATGAGGAATTGTTCCGCCATCAACAGGAACACTAACCATACTTTTCTGTGCAGCCTGAGTAGCTTTTCTTATCGCCTCTGGTACTTCCTTAGCTTTACCAAGTCCGTAACCAACCTTACCTTTTTTGTCACCAACAATCATAAGAGCAGAAAATGAAAATCTTCTACCACCCTTCATAACTTTAGCAACTCTATTTACAGCAACTACCCTTTCTTCAAGTTCCACATCTACGTTAGATGGTCTCTTTCTAGGAGCCTGCTTTCTTTCGCGACCTTTTTTTGGTTCAGCTTTCTTAGCTTCTACTTTTTTGTCAACCGCTTCATTTTTTGTTTCTTCACTCATAACAACCCCTACTAAATCTGAATTCCGTTTTCTCTTGCAGAATCAACAACTGCGGCAACAACACCATGATATCTGAGTCCGTTTCTATCAAATACAGCGTTGTTAATATTTTTTGCACTAAGATCTTTAGCTAGTTTCTCACCAACAAGTTTAGCACCCTCGACATTACAAGAAGCCTTAACTGCACTTTTGCCAAAAGTCTGAACACTAAACAGGGTTTTACCTGCAGCATCATCAATAACCTGAATAGCTATATGCTTATTTGATCTTGTTATTGAAAGTCTTGGCCTTTCAGCTGTACCACTAACATTTTTTCTAATTGAAAGCTTTCTTCTTTGCCTTTGTGCATTTTTTAAAGTTTTTGCTTTTCTTAAAGGTTTTCTTATCACTTGTTACTCCTTCACCCTAGGTTAGAACCATCAAAAGGCTACTTAACTATTACTTACCTGCTGACTTACCAGCTTTTCTAATAATGTATTCATCTACATACTTGATACCTTTACCTTTATAAGGCTCAGGAGGTCTAAGAGACCTAATCTTTGCTGCAGCAAAACCTACAAGCTCTTTGCTAGCTCCACTTAATTCAATTAAGTTCTTATTGACTTTAGCTTTTACACCGTTAGGTAGCTTATAGTCAATTGGATGAGAATATCCCAAATTAAGATTTAAAGTATCACCACTAACAGCTGCTTTATAACCAACTCCATTAAACTCTAAAGACTTAGTAAAACCTGTAGTAACACCTAGAACCATATTATTAACTAAAGTTCGAGCCGTACCCCACATAGAATTTGCCTTTTTAGACTCATCTACCGGTGTTACTGTTAAAACTTTTCCGTCAACGCTAAAAGTTATAAGATTGTTAAATGTATGCTCAAGCTGTCCATTAGGACCTTTAACTGTTACGTTAGCACCATTTACTTTTAATTCTACTTTTTCAGGTATTTCTACCGGCATTTTTCCAATACGAGACATTTTCTACTCCTACCAAATGTTACAGATAACTTCGCCACCGACTTTTTGTCTTCTAGCTTCTCTATCAGAGATTACACCTTTCGATGTAGACAAGATCGATGTACCAAGACCACTAATAACTCTTGGGATTTCTGTATATCCTTTATACTGTCTTAAACCAGGCTTTGAAACTCTCTTAAGTCCAACGATTGCCTCTTCTTTAAGAAGTACCTTTATTGTTATATCATTTGCTTTTCTTGCAACAATTTTAAAAGAACGTATGTAACCTTCATCTTTTAAGACTTTGCAAACATTTGCCTTCATCTTAGAAGCTGGGAACTCAACTCTATCATGTCCTGCTTGAATCGCATTTCTAATTCTTGTTAGCATATCTGCTATTGGGTCAGTCATCATAATCTTATCTCCTCAACTCTTACCAGCTTGACTTTGTTACACCAGGAATCATCCCCTTAAGGGCCAACTCTCTAAACTTAAGTCTTGATAACTTAAACTTACTATATACACTTCTAGGTCTACCTGTTATTGCACACCTACTTCTCACTCTAATCTTTGAAGAGTTTTTTGGAAGAGATTGTAACTTAATCATTGCTTCAAACTTTTCTTCTTCCGAAGCAGTCTGACTTTTGATTGTATCGCTCAGCTGCTTTCTTAGAGCACCATACTTAGACGCGAGTTTTTCTCTTTTTTTGTTGCTTTCAATTTTCGCTTTTCTTGCCATATCAATATTCCCGATTACTTTTTAAAAGGCATTCCAAATGAAGTTAATAGCTCTCTACCTTCCTCATTTGTCTTCGCAGTTGTTACTATTGAAATCCCTAGACCTCTAACTTTATCTATTTGATCATAACTAATTTCTGGAAAAATTATTTGTTCCTTTAGACCAAGTGTATAATTTCCTCTTCCATCGAATGCTTTAGCAGATATTCCTCTAAAGTCTCTTACTCGTGGAAGTGTAATATTCACAAGCCTGTCAAGAAACTCGTACATTTTCTCGCCTCTTAAAGTTACAGAAGCTCCTAAAGCCATACCCTGTCTAACTTTAAAACCGGCTACTGACTTTTTTGCTTTTGCAACAACAGGCTTTTGACCTGTAATCGCTCCAATTTCAGTCATTATAGTCTGAACTACTTTGGAGTTAGTCACAGCATCTCTAGTACAGCAATTAACTATGATTTTTTCTAGCTTTGGAACTTGGTGTACATTCTTGTACCCAAACTTCTCTTGCATGTTCTTCTTAACTTCATTTTTATATAGATCATTTAATCTACTCATATCAGCCTCAACTTAATCTAGTACTGAACCACAGGCAACTGCGACCCTTACATTCTTACCGTCTTTACTCTCAACTCTAACTCTTGTTGCTTTCTTAGTCTTTGGACTCATTACAGAAAGATTGCTCAGGTGAATACTTGATTCAACGTCAACAATTCCACCAGCAGGGTTTTCCTGTGTTGGCTTGATAGCTTTTTTAACAAGATTAACACCACCAATTATAGCGGTCTTCTTTTTAAGGTTAAGCTTAGCAATTTTGCCAGTCTTTCCCTTGTCTCTTCCTGCTGTAACAACAACTTCGTCATTAACTCTTAACTTTTGCATACGATTACCTCTACTACCTATAGAACTTCTGGCGCTAAAGAACAGATTTTTGTAAAACTTCTGTTTCTCAGCTCTCTTGCAACTGGCCCAAAAATACGAGTTCCAACAGGTTCGCTATTATTATTTAAAATTACTACACTGTTTTTATCAAAACGGATATAAGATCCATCTTCTCTTCTAACTGGGTACTTTGTTCTTACAATAACTGCTTTTTTAACGTCACCCTTTTTGATCTTTCCACCAGGAAGAGCTTGTTGAACAGCTACTACAATAATGTCACCAAGATTAGCAGACATTCTTTTTGACCCACCAAGTACCTTGATACACTTAACTTCTTTAGCTCCCGAATTATCAGCAACTTCTAGCTTCGACTGCATTTGTATCATTGCTTACTCCATATATCTCTTAGGCATTGCCTAATTATTTGTTTACCTTGAATAGTTCCCATTTCTTAAGTTTAGAATATGGCTTTGATTCAATAATTGTTACTATGTCACCGATCTTTGCAGAATTTTGCTCATCGTGTGCGTGGTATTTTTTCGTTTTATTTATAAACTTGCTGTAAGTTCTATGCTTAAAACGTCTCTCAACGTTAACGACTACAGTCTTGTCATTTTTAATAGATACAACAACACCATCTAACTTTCGCTTAAATGTTTTACTTTCTGCACTCATTATTCACCCTTAGCATTTTTTGCAGTTAATATTTTTGCAATATTCTTTTTTGCAATTTTTAAAGCATGTGGCTTCTCAAGAGCTGTACTAGAACCTCTCTTAATACCCTTTTCCATTCTAAGCTCAAATACTGCTTTTCTATTTTCATTCAACTTGGCGTCTAATTCCTTAACGTCCCAGCCTTTGACTTCGTTATAATCTAAAATTTGCATTTCCAACCTCAACATTCAAGAAACAATTAAGCTTCTTGTGATTCTCTACTTATAATTCTCGTCTTAACAGGAAGCTTATACATTGCTAGCTTTAGAGCATCTTTCGATAGTTCTGGATCAAGGTGCTTGATCTCAAACAATACTCTACCTGGCTTAATAACAGCAACCCATGAGTCTGGAGAACCTTTACCTTTCCCCATTCTAACTTCTGCTGGTTTCTTCGTAAGTACTTTGTCAGGAAAGATTTTAATCCAGACGTTCCCGCCTCTTTTAATCTTTCTTGTCATAGCAATACGAGCTGCTTCTATTTGACGGTTTGTTATATAACCACATGACATAGCCTGTATAGCAAATTCTCCGAATGTTATAGTATTTCCACGGTTGGCCTTACCTTTCATTCTACCTTTTTGCTGCTTACGCCATTTTACTTTCTTTGGACTTAACATATACTACCTCTACAATATTATTTATTTGTAAATCTCGCCTTTATAAACCCATACTTTTACACCGATAACACCGTATGTTGTATAAGCCTCAGCTGTGTTGTAATCAATATCTGCTCTAAGCGTATGGAGAGGTACCTTTCTTTCAGTGTAACCTTCCGCTCTTGCCATTTCTGCACCACCAAGTCTTCCAGCAGTTCTTACTTTTATACCTTTAACACCAGCTCTAAAAGCAGATTGCATAACTTTTTTCATAGCTCTTCTAAAAGCAACTCTTTTTTCAAGCTGTCCAGCAATGTTCTCAGCGATTAACTTAGCTTCTCCATCAGGTCTCTTAACATCTTGAATGTTAAAAACAAGAGTCCCCTTAGTTAACTTCATTAAATCATTTCTGATTTTTTTCATTCCAGAGCCTTGCTTTCCAATTGCAACACCAGGTCTTGCAGTATAAGCGGTTACTCTTACTTGATCAGACGTTCTTTGAATCTCAACATTAGCAACTGCAGCATTCTTCATATTTTTTTCAATATAATTTCTGATTGCAAGATCTTCGTGAAGGATTGTTCCGTAATCACTATCTGATGCGTACCAGTTTGAATGCCATGTTTTAATGTATCCTAATCTAAAACCGTATGGATGTACTTTTTGTCCCATTACAACTTCCTATGCTTCATCTAATTTAACTGTTATATGACTCGTTCTTTTTCTTACTCTAAATGCACGACCTTGCGCTCTAGGCTGAATTCTTTTTAAAGTTTGACCTTCGTCAGCAAAAATTGTGCTTATAACGAGATTGTCTAGATCATACTTCTCAGAATCTGCAGCTATTGCCAGTCCACTATTTATTAATTTAGTAAGAACTAATGCAATCTCTTTCTTTTCATTAAATCTTAAGATCTTTAAAGCTTCTGAAGCTTTTTTGGTTCTTATTAGATCGCAAACTTGTCTAACTTTTCTTGGAGCGATACCAACTTTTCTGTTTTTAACAACTATGGCCATAAAGCCTCTCCTTATTCAACTCTAAATAGCTATTCTATTTCTTCTTCTTATCTGCACCATGACCATAAAATGTTCTTGTAAGTGCAAATTCACCAAGCTTGTGTCCGATCATTTGATCTGAGACGTAAACTGGAATAAATTTCTTTCCATTGTGTACAGCAAACGTAAGTCCGATAAACTCAGGAACAATAGTAGATCTTCTAGACCAAGTCTTGATTACCTTGTTTCCTTTTTTATCGTCATCTTGCATAGCAAGTGCCTTTTTCATTAGACTAACATCTACAAATGGTCCTTTTTTTAGTGAACGGGCCATATTTTTCTCCTACAACTATTTTCTACGTTTTACGATAAATTTATCAGTTCTTTTATTTGTTCTTGTCTTGTAACCTTTAGTTGGTGTTCCCCAAGGGCTAACCGGATGTCTACCACCAGAAGTTCTACCTTCACCACCACCATG
>DDIK01000062.1:0-3075 GCA_002338505.1 Bacteriovorax sp. UBA1852 | reverse complement strand
GGGTGATCAACAGGGTTCATTGCAACACCACGAACAGTTGGTCTAAAGCCAAGCTTTCTTTTTCTACCAGCTTTACCAATATTTCTTTTCTCGTGATCTAGGTTACCAACTTGTCCTATTGTAGCTCTACAAGTTAGTTCAACTTTTCTTAATTCACCGGAAGGCATTCTAAGCATGGCAAACTTACCTTCTTTTGCCATAACTTGAACATATGCTCCAGCTGATCTTGCGAGTTGTCCACCAGCACCTGGGTATAACTCGACATTATGAACTAATGTACCAACAGGTATCTCACTTAATAGCTTAGAGTTACCAACTTTAATATCGGCATCACTTGAAGCTATAATTGTATCACCAACACTTAAGCCAAGAGGTGCAAGAATATATTTCTTTTCACCATCTGCATAAGCCAATAGAGCAAGATTACAAGTTCTATTAGGATCGTAAGAAATCGCTTGAACCTTTGCAGGTATATTTAGCTTATTTCTCTTGAAGTCGATTACTCTATATCTTCTTTTTACACCGCCACCTCTATGACGAACAGTAATTCTACCGTTGTTATTTCTACCAGCATTGCTAGTAAGTTTCGATGTAAGCCTTTTTTCTACTTTCGCGCCTTTAGTAAGCTCATCACTATTTACAACTTTCATTCTTCTTAAAGATGGAGTTGTTGGCTTAAACTTTTTAATACCCATTATATTCCTCTCTTAAATTACTATACGCCTTTAAAAAATTCTATTTTCTGACCTTCTGCAAGTTCAACAAAAGCTTTTTTATAGCTGCTAGTCTTTTTTAGGCCTTTTCCAGCTCTCTTTATTTTACCCGCTGTAACATTTGTTCTTACTTTTAGAACTTTTACATCGTAAAGAGCCTCAATAGCATTTTTGATTTGGTTTTTATTTGCTTTAAGATCTACAACAAAACTAAATCTATTATAAGAATCAGTTTCAAGAGCAGTCTTCTCTGTAATTAATGGTCTTTTAATAACTGTCTCTAAATTCATACTACACCAACTTATTTAAAAGGTTTTCTAAAGCTTTCTTTTCGATAACAAGGTTCTCAAATTTTACTGCTTCGTAAACACTGAAGCCCTCAACTGCTAAACCTTTACCCCACTGTAAATTCTTAACCGCTCTAAGCGCTAAAGAATCCTTTGACTCCGTAACAACTAATGCAGGCAGAAGTCCTTTGCCCTCTAACAACAAATGCATTTCCTTTGTCTTACCTGTTGATTCAATTGAGTCAACAACAGTAAGTTTTCCAGCCTGAAGCTTATCAGCAAGAATCGACTGTATTGCAACATTCATCATCTTCTTATTTACTTTTTGAGAGTAATCTCTTGTAGTCGGCCCAAATGCAGTACCACCACCAATCATCAATGGTGATCTAATAGAACCTTGTCTTGCTCTACCTGTACCTTTTTGCTTAAATGGCTTAATCCCACCACCTCTAACAGCTGACCTATTCTTAGTATTTGCATTACCTTGTCTTCTGTTAGCAAGTGTTGCCTTAACTACCTGATGAACAACTGGAACATTAATCTTCTCTACAGAAAGATCAATATCAGTATTCAACTTTCCTGATTCTTCAAATTTATTATTTAATACTGCTATATCTGCCATTTCAAATTCTCCGCTTCAAAACTTACTTTTTAAGAGCTCTACTGATTCTTACAAAACCATTTTTAGATCCAGGAACAGATCCTCTAAGTAGCATGTAACCCTTTTCAGTGTTCACTTCAACAATTTTTATGTTTTGAATAGTTTGTCTTTTTGCACCCATGTGACCAGGCATCTTCTTATTCTTCCATACTTTACCAGGTGTAGCTCTGTTACCTATTGAACCACCTCTTCTATGGAATTTAGACCCGTGAGTCGCTGGACCACCAGCAAAGTTGTGTCTCTTTATAGGACCTGCAAAACCTTTACCTTTTGTAACACCTGTTACGTCTACGTAAGTATTTGGCTCAAAGTTACCTAGAGATACTTCTTTACCTAAAGAATCAGCAACAACTTCATCTGAAGCAACTTCAGAGAATCGTGCATAATTTTCTTTGACACCAGATTTAGCAAGGTGACCCTTAGCTGGCTTTGTAATTAATTTTTCTCTTTTTGAGTAATATCCAACTTGATATGCTTCATATCCGTCTTTATCACCCGTCTTGACTTGTGTAATGTGATTTGGGACAAGCTCAACAACTGTTACAGGAACATGATTTCCAGCTTCGTCGAAAATTCTTGTCATTCCAGCTTTTACGCCGAAAAAAGTGTTTAGGTTTACAGTTTGTGTAGCATCGTTATTAGATGCTTCAGCAGACTTATTTTCTTCTGACATCTTTCCTCCACAGCATCACTCTTACTCCAAGAGATGCATGCATGGTTAATATTCAAATTTTTAGTTTAACTTATATACTAAGCTTTAATCTCTACGTCAACACCTGCTGACAAGTCTAATTTCATTAAACTATCAAGTGTTTGTTGAGTTGGCTCTATTATATCTATTAATCTCTTATGTGTTCTCATTTCAAACTGCTCTCTAGATTTCTTATCTTTATGTGGAGATCTAAGAACAGTAAACTTATTTACTTCAGTAGGTAAAGGAATAGGACCAGCAACTCTTGCACCAGTTTCTTTTGCTGTTTGAACAATTTCATTTACTGAGTTATCAAGTAGCTTATAGTCATATGCTCTTAACTTAATTCTTAACTTAGAAGCTTTCATCTTAATCCTTATCAATTTTTAAACGTTAGCAATGGTTTTTATGTTTTATTGGGCCTAATGTCAAACTATATTTGAAGTTTTTTCTTTTTTTTTAATTATTATATTGATTTTCGAAAACCTAATAAAAAAGGGAGACCATAGGCCTCCCTTCTCATATAACTAAATTTAATTCAATTTAATCAATAATCTCTGATACTGTTCCTGCACCAATCGTTCTACCACCTTCTCTGATCGCGAACTTAAGACCTTTTTCCATTGCAATTGGAGTAATTAACTCTACTGCAAATGAAGTATTATCTCCTGGCATTACCATCTCAACTCCGTCTGCAAGTGTAATATCACCTGTAACGTCTGT
>DDIK01000139.1 GCA_002338505.1 Bacteriovorax sp. UBA1852 | reverse complement strand
GAACTTAATCTCTAATTATTTGCCTGTTATCCACTCAAAAGGATGTTTGAGCGTAATTAGATTAAAATTGAAACAGAATATAATATTCATATCACCATTTTTCTGGATCAGTTTTTAAATCTTATCGGCCCCAGAGCGATGAGTTTCAATCGGCGCCCTAGTTTTATCAAGTTTATCTATAATAGATTGAGTTTTTATAAAATCAATTTCTGTCGAGTCATGGTTTGCAGCTTCATCATTAATCAGATGTAGTGTCTGAGTTGGAAAAGCAAAGTTAATCTTCATTTCTTCAGCGATTCTTTTTATATCTAATAAGAAGTTATGTTTTTCTTTTAACTCTTCAGACCAATCAGGAACAATGAAGAATACATAGACAAGTATATCAAGTGAAGATGACGACATAGAGCTGAAATAGACATGGAAGTAGTCTTTTCTTGTGTTAGGGTAGCTCAATACAAGTCTTCTTATCGCTTCACAGAAGTTTTCAATTTTCTGAGCTGGTGTATTATACTCTACCGTGATCTTTGTAGAGAAACGTCTAAAGCGTCTTTTCCCATTATTATCAATGTATGCACTAGTTAGGTTACCATTGGGAACAGAAATAAGTGAATCGTAAAAGGTTCTGATCCTAGTAGAGCGTAGACCAACGTCTTCTACTGTACCTTCAATTTTATCATTGATGACGACCCAATCGCCAATGCTAAATGGTCTATCCATCAGAACTGTAAAAGATCCAAAGAGATTTGAAAGAGTGTCTTTTGCAGCAAGTGCGAATGCGATCCCTCCTATTCCCATACCTGCTAAGAGGTTTTTCATATTAAGGTTTAGAGCATCCCCAATATAAATGATTCCAAAAGCGTAGACAAAGAATCTAGAGGTTTTATTAATTAAAGGAACAAGAATATCGTCAAACTTATTTTCGGTTTCCTTTGCTCGTTCTAAGAGAAAGAGACTGATAATATCAATGAGTTTAGTTACGGCCAGTACAACAATGACGCCCATTAAAACTTTCGTTGTGATAAGAACAACATTTAAAACATTGGCATTAAGTTCTAAAAGAGGGAGAAGGAGCCTGAAGACAATAAGGTTTGCTAGAAGTCCAAAGGGCCTAGAGTAGTTTTCGTTTTCAAAAAATGACTTTAGCTTCTTTACTTTGACATGCTTATTTTCAAAGAAACTAAGTGTTCTCTTCACAATAATATGTCTAAAAACTCTGTCGACAATAAAAGAGATTAAGATGATTAAGACCAGTCCTAACCATTGTATATTCTTTAAAACTAAGTTTTCTTTTAATAACCAGTTAGGAGTTATTGAAATAATTCTTTGTCTTAGAGAGTTATCGGCAACTACATTTTTAACGGTTTCTTTATTTTTGAGGTATAATTCATAGGTGTCAAGAGATTCAAGTGTATCTTTAGTGAAGAGCCAGTTTTCTTTTTCATTCTTGGAAAGGCCTATTTCAACTTCAAAAACTTTATCCTCGATTGTTATATTTTCTTTTTTAAAATACCAGACATTATAGATTGGCTTTTCAGGTATTTTTTTGATGTCAATATACGCAATTTTATCAAGAACATTAATCAGCTTTATACTATATTCATCACCTTTGATATTTTTGACGTCATCAGAATACTGGGAGAGATTTAAGACATCATGAGCTAGCTCTAAGTTTTCTCTTTGACCCAATTTATAACTTTTCATCACTTTTAAGAAGTAATTCATACTCTTTCTTGGAGTTGAAAAATCTTTTTGTGGCAACGATTCTGCCCAAGAAGAATTGATCGAAAGAGTGATAATAATAACGAAAATAATATGCTTATAAAGAAACTTCATGCTTACCCTTAAAGTTTTGAAAATATTAGTTAGTGGTATAATTCTAAGGCCTGATCTTGACATCGACAAGATTTATACCATCTTTTAAGTAGGAATGAATGAAAGTCATTGATGAGGAGTGATTATGCATAAATTTGATTCAATTGTATTAGGAAGTATTGAAGTCGGTCAGTCTCAGGCTTTAAGTATGGGACACACTGAACTTACTCATTACCATCTTCTTCACGGATTAATTAATAATCCACAAAGCTATAGCTCTCGTGCTCTTAAAGATAAGAAGAAAGAAGTTCTAAAGCACTTAGAGGGACTGGCATCAGTTAAGAATTCAAACGCTACTGATCTTAGGCCTAATAAAGAATTTTCTAATTGGATCACTTATGCTTCAAGCCATAGTGTTCAAAATAATCGCTCAGAGATTACCGAGAGTGATTTACTACGCTTTGTCACTCAAGTATTTCCAGAGCTTAATATTGACCCTCAGACTTTCTCTGAAGATCATGACAGCGAAGAAGAAGTTCCAAAGTTTCTTGTTAACTTAAATGAACTTGCCGAAAAAGGAAATCTTGATCCTGTTATAGGTCGCTCTAAAGAAATTAGGGCCGTCATGGAGATCTTAGGCCGAAGAGGTAAGAACAATCCCGTACTTGTAGGACCTGCTGGGGTCGGTAAAACTGCTATTGTTGAAGGACTTGCGGAATCGATAGTAAAGGGCAATGTTCCTGATGTTTTAAAGAATAAAATTGTCTACGCTCTTGATATGGGAGCACTGATGGCCGGTACGAAGTTTAGAGGAGAATTCGAAGAGAGGCTTCAATCTCTTTTAAAATTTATTAAGGCACATGCTCATGAGTCGATTCTTTTCATCGATGAAATGCACCAGTTAGTTGGTGCCGGAAAGACAGATGGCGCAATGGATGCTGCAAACTTACTTAAGCCTGCACTCGCTCGTGGAGAGCTTAATTGTGTTGGTGCAACGACTCCAGAAGAGTATCAGAAATATATTCTTGGGGACTCGGCTCTTGATAGAAGATTTAGAAGTGTTCCCGTTGATGAGCCTACAATTGAAGATGCCGTTGAGATCATGTTTGGAGTAAGAGATAAACTTGAAATGCACCATGGAGTTAAAATATCTGATGATGCAATTTATAATTCAGTTATTCTTTCAACAAAGTATATTACAGATAAGAACCTTCCTGATAAGGCCATTGATCTCGTTGATGAAGCCGCTTCGGCACTTAAGCTCTCTGCTGAGGCGATGCCAGCTAGTTTAGTGGAACTTGAAGGGGAGATTAGAACGAAGAAGATATCTATTCAAATAGACAGTGAAAATACAAGACTAGAAGAAAACATAAAAGAGTTAGAAAAGAAATTCTCTGAAGAAAAGAAGCTTTGGGAAAAAGAAGTTCTTTCTTTAAAAAGAGTTTCAGACTTAAAAAATCAAAAAGAAAGGTTACTCTTTGATCTTGAGAATGCTGAAAGAAATCAAAATTATGAAGAGGCCTCAAAGATTAAGTATTCACTTTTACCCGAAATAGATTCACAGCTTTCTGAAAGTAGTCACGACTGGATACTTTCTAAAGAAAACATCGCTTCAGTTATTTCTCGTTCTACTGGTATACCAGTGGCAAAGATTCTTAAATCTAAACAAGATAATATTCTTGAATTAGAAACATATCTAAAGTCTAAGGTATTTGGTCAAGATGAAGCGCTCACTGAGATTTCTGAAACTCTCATCACTTCTCACGCTGGCCTAAATGATGAGTCTAGACCTCTAGGTTCATTTCTTTTAAAAGGGCCTAGTGGAGTAGGTAAGACCGAAACCGCTAAAACTATCGCTGAGTTCTTATTTGATAATAGAGATAATATTATTCGCTTTGATCTCTCTGAATTTAGTGAGAAGCACTCTGTTTCAAAACTAATTGGGGCCGCTCCTGGATACGTAGGTTATGAAGAAGGTGGAGTTCTTACTGAAGCTGTTAGAAGAAAGCCTTATTCCGTTATACTTTTTGATGAAATAGAGAAAGCGCATACTGACTTTTCAGATATTCTTTTGCAAATTTTAGATGACGGAAGACTTACAGATAATAAAGGGCGAACAATAAACTTTAAAAACTGTGTGATTATTCTCACAACCAATTCAAAAAATATAGAATTAGATTTTAAGCCCGAAGTTTTAGGTCGCTTAGACTCTGTGCTTGATTATCAATCTCTTGGAAATAGTGTTCTTGATAACCTTTTAAATAAAGAACTAAGCTTACTTAATAAGAGACTTGAAGACAGGAAAATCTCTATTGATCTTGATGAAAACTTAAGAAGTGTTATCAAGAGTGAAGGATTTAGTGAAGCTTACGGTGCTAGACCACTTCACTCAGTCTTTAGTAAGTATGTCACGAGATCCCTTTCTAAGTTAATTATCTCAGAGCAACTGGAGCAGGGAGATCTTCTGCTTAAGTATGAGGACGGAAAAGTGGTGGTAAAATAATCAATTGCTTATTAGAATAAGTCTATACTGCCCCTGAACTGGAGATGGACTTGTCTGAGCAAATTGAATTAAAGCCTAATGAATATCTCGTGAGAGAGGGTGATGAAAGCGCAAATATGTACTATCTGCAAAGTGGCACCATGGCCGTCTTCAAGCGCAAGGGAAATGCGGAACATCAGATTGGAACAATTTATTCTGGAGAGCTCGTCGGAGAGATGAGCTTTCTTGATAAGAAGCCAAGAAGTGCCTCTGTAAGGGCCATTCAAGAATGTAGTTTGGTTGTCATACCTGTTGATAAATTTCAAAAGTTTTTAAATGATCAGCCTGCTTGGCACAAAGCACTCATCGACACTTTACTTGATCGTCTTAGAAGGGCCAATACTCGAATTAAGTTTGATATATAAGTTTACGAGTTTAGCCACTCTTGCATACTCGTCTTAGGAGCCTCTAGGATGATAAAGCTATAGTCTTCATTATTCTTTGACTCGAGAAGTATGAGCTGCCATATATCTGGGAATTTAAAATGCTCTATAGGTAAATTCTCTTTTGTTTTAGGTACAA
>DDIK01000110.1 GCA_002338505.1 Bacteriovorax sp. UBA1852 | reverse complement strand
GAGCTTTTCGTAATCGTTTCTCATCTCATTTACTTTACTTTCGAGCTTTGTCTTACTCTCATCTCTTTCTCGTGAAAGCAAATCTTCGTAGTATCCAACGATCTTTTCAATCTGCCTATCGGCCGTATCTTTTGCTCGAGATAGTCTCTTATCATAGCTCTGTCTTATTTCAATTTTTTCTTGCTGATTCTCTCTTTCATTTATAGCAAGCTCTTTATCCATATTTGCTCTTTCAAGCTCGATTCTTCTATTATTGAGGTCTTTTATTCGATCAATTTCTTTAGCGCTCTTATTCGTTAAACGAGATATTTTTGATTCATACTGCTGAATTATCTTTTCATTAAGTTTAGAGAGTTGGTCATTTCGTTTTTGTAGACTTTCCTCTTTTCTTACCATTGTTGATTTAAGATCATTCTTTACTTCTTGAAGTTCAGCATGGTGCTCCCTTCTCGACTTTTCAATAAATTCAGATTTCTCTTTGGCATGAGTATTTTGCAACTTACTAACAGCTTCTTGATTTCTTTCATTTAAAATATTTACAGTTTCACCAAAATTCTTTCTTTGATTCTCTAGAATCTTCTTGCTACTCGTGCGATCTTTTATGCCTTGAGCTTCTGCTCTTAGGGCAGTCTTAGTGAGCTCATCTTTATAGGTATTAATTTGAGACTTTGTTTCACTTTGAAGCTCAGCAAATTGCTTTTTCTTGTCTTTATTTAATTCATCAATATCATCTTCTCTTAAACGCGTAAGCTTAGATTTTATCTGCTTATTTGCTTCAATAAAACTCTCAGCCGCTCTCTCTTTATCTAGCTGCTGAATGAAATTCTGATCTTGAACATTATCGTATATGTTTCGAATTCTCTCTTCATAATTATCAACTGTTTGAGCCACTTTATTTTCATTATAATCAGATATCGTTTCACCTTTAAACTTAGCCTGCATCTCTCTATTTGCTTGATAAAGATTCTTTGCATATTCTTTTTGTAAGTTTTCATTAATCTTCTGATTTTCTTTCGTTTCGTACTTTCTCTTTCTTGCACTTCTCGAAGAAATTTCATTTGTTAAAGATTTAAAATTATCTTGAAGAGCTTGATTTTCAATATCTTTATTTTTCTTTACTTCAAAGATAGCTTCTTTTTGGTAATCTTTGAGCTGAGATAGCTCTTCTTTTTGCGCTTGTCTTAAGTTCTCAATACTTTCTTGAGCTTTATCAGTAATCATTGCTCTCTTAAGACTATCATTTTTAATAAGTTTTCTAGTTTGATCTTGATTCGAAGAAATAATCCTTCTCTTTTCCTGATTCTGTTGATCTGTATAATTATCAAACCTTCTCTCTGAACCCTCTTGAGTCTGTCTTAGATCTTTTTGAAATTGTTGATCAAGTCGATTTAGCTGTTTCGCGTATCTATCCTTAGTTGAGTTAAGAACGTGGTCTGTATACTCTTCACGATCCTTCTCTCTACCTCCATATGTTTTTTTAAGATCATTTAATCTTTGAGACATATCTGTTTTGATTCGATTACGATCACGATTGAAATCATACTGCTTTTCACTTAATCGCTTTTGATAATCTTGCGTTCTCTCTTCAATGGTATTCTTTGTTTTTTCTGAATATTCATTAACATAGCTATCGAGTTTATTTTCTAGTTCGTTCTTGGACTCTTGGTAATTAGCCAGCTGCTTATCACGTTGAACTTCATTACGACCTTTAATATTATCAATCTCGCGATCGTATTCTTCACGTAGGTCATTACGAGCTTCATTGAAGTTGCTACGTTGTTGGGCCAATCTCTGTGCATAATCATTTATTTCCATATTCTCTACTCTTGGGCATGGGACGAACTACCAGTCTATATTCTACCAAGTGCGGCGAAAATAAAAAGGCCTAGGAATTTCTTCCTAGGCCTTCTATATATCTGAAATGACTATTCTGACTATTTTGCTTTCTTTAATTCCTCATCAATAATCTCTGAGAATACTTCAAGTGGCTGTGCTCCCATAACAAGCTGACCATTAACATAGAAAGTTGGAGTCGATTTAACCTGAGCAACCTTCCCTTCTTTCATAGTTTCTTGAACCTTCGCTGCATACTGTGATGAATCGAGACACTTATTGAACTTCTTTGTATCAAGCTTAAGCTTCTTGGCCTTTGCCTTAAGATCATCAACTTTAAGAGAATCTTGCTCTTCAAACATAAGATCGTGCATATCCCAAAACTTACCTTGCTCATGAGCACAAAGACTTGCTTCAGCCGCTTTCGCTGCATCTTTATGAAATGCTAGTGGAAAGTTCTTAAAGACAACCTTCACCTTGTCACCATATTTCTTCTTAATCTGAGACACTAAGATCGAAGCTTTAGCACAGTATGGACACTGAAAATCAGAGAATTCGATGATTTCAACTTTAGCATTCTTACCGCCTGCGAATGGTGAATCTCCGGCCTTAACGTTATATACTGGTCTCATTGGCTTTTCTAAGTATACTTCAACTGGACTCTTGGCTAATTTTTCATCTAACCAACTCTCAATTGCTTCTCTCTTCTTACCATCAATGAGAAACTTTTTAATTCTCTCTTTAAGATCTGGAGTTACTTGAGGAATTTTTCTTTCTTTCGCAAACTCATTGATATCTTTCTCTGAAATTTTTAGTTTGCTCGTGATAAACTTCTCTACAAATTGATCATTTGTTAAATTCTTCTTTTCAGGATGATTATCAATGAAGCTCTGTAGTAGATAAGACTTAAGAGTCCCCATCTTCAAGTTATATTCCTTCATTCTAGCTTCATAAATTTCACTTCTAATATCAGAAAATATCTCATCTTCTTGAATCACTTTACCGTTTACTTTTGCAACGGCTTTCTTAGATGGTGCTTCTTTAAAGATAAAACTTGGTCCAGACTCAACCTTATTTTGACAAGCATAAAAGCCGATCATGAAAAACGTCATCGTCAGAATTGAAAAAATCTTTTTCATTAATATTCTCCTTAATGTAATTAACTATAGGTAATTTATAAGAAATATTTTGAACATATGTCAGTGCAATGTCAAAATTTTAAGGATTAATGCAGTATTTGTTCGATAAATTTCTTATAAACGTCCGAGTCTTCTAGTAAACCTTGATGCGTACCACTAGAAACAAGTTTTCCTGACTCTAGAACAAGAATATTATCGGCCTCAGCAATCGTCTCAAGTCTATGCGCAACAATAAATGTTATCGCACTTCTTTGAACCAAAAGAACCATCTTTCTAAGTGCATATTCAAGATTAGAATCAAGTGAGGAAGAAATCTCATCAAATAATACGATTGGCTTCTTGAGATAGCAGGCCCTAATGGCCGCAAGTAATTGCTTTTGCCCTAAGGACAACTCATTTTGTTTGATCTCTGTCTGCGGTGTTATTCCCCAAATTGAAATATAATCAATTTGCTTACTCACCCAACTCCAAAAATCTTCAAAGTCATCACCACGATCATGTCCCATCGTTATGTTAAAATAGATACTTTCAGAAAATATATGAGAGTCCTGTGAAACGATTCCGACCATCTCACGATAATCAATGAATTTATCACTGTCGTGGAAGTCAAATTCAAAAATCGGTTGATCTTCTTTGTGCACTTTTATGGAGCCTGCGTTGGGTAGTATATTAGCGCTTAAAATATTTAAAAGTGTTGATTTCCCACTTCCTGACAAGCCTACGATTCCAATAAGGTTTCCAATGTCCGCACTAAATGAAATATCTGAAAGTGAAAAAACTGTTCCATCTTTAACATCGTTGGAATAAATGAATTCTTTTATATCAACATCAAGGCTTCTTATATTGTGCTCTTTAAGCTCATAATTAAGATCAGATGATCTAAGTTTTGCTATGTCATCAAGAAATTCATCGATTCGAATTATTCCCGACGAGGCCCTTTGAATATTGGCGACTTTTGAAGACACATCTTTAATAGGCCCGATTGATCTTTGAATGAGATCTACAAAAGCAAAAATAAGACCTACTTGGCGCATACCAGAGTGAGGAATAATAAACACTGCAAATGCTAAGAACAAAGGATAAAGGGACTCAGCTAAAGAGTAATAAGAAGCATCCCATATATTTGAAACAAGAATTTTATTAAGGAAGTTATCAAAGACTTTTTCTGATTTCTTTGATGAATAATTTGAATTTTCCAGATAGTAAACTTCTCTTACACCACCTACAACATCTGCCAATGTGCCAAGAAGCTCGCCTCTAGCTTTTCGTACCTTGAGAAATATTTCTCTCATATACTTTGAGCCCCAAATCAGTAGAAGACAGCACGATATTTGTAAAGCAGCTAAGCTCAGGCCTGCAAATTGATTTAAAGCAAAGAAGCTAATAAGAGAAGAGAGAACAAAGAAAATATCAATCACAATACCAAAGGTTCCTGAGGTTACAAGCTCTCTTATGCTTTCAGTATCATTCATAATACGTGCGAGGACTTCACCTTGAGGATAGCGATCATCAGACTTTGCACCTGAAGTTTTTATTTCATAAGAACAAAGCCATTTCGTGTAGCAAAATGATCGAACATTTTGAATAAGTTGAACGACATACTTATTGATGATGAGATTGTAAGCGCCACGATTAACGAAAGTGAAAATAAAAACAAGAGTAAGATTTACGAGAACATTGTAAAAAGCAGTTTCTTTTTCATATGAGCTCGTGAGCTCGTTCATAAGTCTAGGGACCATTGCTCCTAAGAAAGAAGAAACACAGAGGCATATCACCATTAAGACAATGTACTTCCAGGCACCGGTATATATGAAGAACTTAGACAAGTTGCTTTTTGAAGTGCTCAAAAATCGCTCCTTTTTTATCTAGTTCACTAACTTTCTTTATCTCACGTATTCCATTTTCTTTTTCTACTAGAGCGACTTTGTCACTAAGAAGAACTGTCGTGTATCGATGTCCTGTTAAAATGATCGTTCTCTGCTCTAACATATTCATTGCAAATAACTTTTCTAATATTTCTTTTTCTAAGACAACATCCACTGAAGAGAACGGATCATCCCAAAGAATAACTTCCGAATCACACAGAAGACTTTTCACGAGGGCTACTCGCTTGGCCTGTCCTCCAGAGAGACGTTTACCATCTTCACCTACGACTAAGCTAAAAATACCTTCTCTACCTTCAGCAAGATAATCTAGGCCAAAAACTTTTAAAAGTTCATAGGCCTGATCAAGCTTCTGACTGTCAAATGTATTTCCAAGTTCTAAATTTTCAAGAATTGTACCATTATAAAGATATGGATCTTGAGCAACATAAGAAATTTTCTTACCACAGGACTTAAGCATTTCTGCAATTTTTAAAATGAGTTCTGTCTTTCCATGTCCGGTCTCACCAGTAATGATAAAGAGTTTATTCTTATCTATTTCCATAGATATATCTTGATCCCAAAAAGGTATTTTAAGCTCATATGAAGTGTCGCCATTAATTATTCTGTCGCAATCATGAAGCTTCTTTTCCATACTTGATGGCTCATCTAAATCATCGACGAGTTCCGTTACCCTCGACCATGCACCTGCGGAGCGAGTAAAGACGACGCCAATCCATGAGAGAAACATAATTGGTTCAAGAAATAGAAAGACAAAACCTGAAAAGAGAATAAGAGAGGTCGCTCCAAGATTGTCTCTAAAAATAATATGTGCCCCCCATATTAGAGAGAGCCCGACCCCTGTTGGAACAAGAGGTATAGAGATGGCAACTCTCTTACCTGCTTTATAGAAGTTTATAAGTTCATTCTTTGATTGGGCCTTAAATAATTCAACAAATGACTTTTCACTATGATAATTTTTAATTGTTCTCTTACCTAAGTAACTTTCAATAATAAAGTTTTGAACTTCACCTTGGAAGTCCTGAGTCAGTCGATAAAATC
The DNA here is from genome assembly GCA_002338505.1 of Bacteriovorax sp. UBA1852. Taxonomy (GTDB): domain Bacteria; phylum Bdellovibrionota; class Bacteriovoracia; order Bacteriovoracales; family Bacteriovoracaceae; genus Halobacteriovorax_A. The sequence continues at coordinate 9,959 of DDIK01000110.1, read as the reverse complement.
TTCTATTACTTGAAACAATTATTGTAAATAAAACGAAAGCGACGCCCATAGGAATAAGAGCAACAAAGACGTCTTTATTAAAACTCATGAGTTTTGGTATGAGCACTGACATGGCAATGACAATATTACAGACTTGCAATAGAGCAAACCCAATAAGCGCCCTCACCTCTTCCAGGTCACTACCGACAACTTGAAATATCTGACCTTTTGAATAATTGAAATAACGATATGGAGATGACTGCTCAAGTCTCTTTATAATCTCAACTCTCAAAAGTTTTTGTAGTACACGAGCTGGATAGAAAAAGAGAAGACGAGAGGAAGTTCTAAAGATAACAATACCTATAGCTAGATAGAATAACTTTAAGACTGGATAGTCTTCTCCCGCACTTACTTTATCTGCTAATTCTTTAGCAATAAATGGCAATTCACTTTGAATGTAATGAGTAAAGAAAAGACACAGAAAAGCACCGAGGTAATAATACCAAAATTCAAAGAACTGCTTAACCAAGAGATTAAGTAGCGGTTGACCTAAACGCTTTTTTTCCATTGGCACATACTAGTGCGATGTCTCTCACTAGTCTAGTATAACTCGATACATTAAATTTCGTTGTTGACAATATTTTCAAGAGTTTATTAATATGACGATTCACTTATGCGGCCGTAGCTCAGTGGGAGAGCACTACGTTGACATCGTAGGGGTCACAAGTTCAATCCTTGTCGGCCGCACCATTTTTGAATTTCGAGATATTTTGGTTTCCCTATGATACGCTGGCGCTGTCGCTTGCTAATCTTGCTGAATGCTTACGCATTCAGTATCGGCCGCACAGTTTTACTCGGTGCAACTTAAATATCTTTATTTAATAGGATAGAATTCGCGATATTCATTAACAAAGAGGTTCAAAATGAAAAAAATATCTTTAATCGCACTATTATTACTAGGTTCATGTTCTGTCTCAAAGACAAAGCTCAATGACGATGCTAAGAATATCAAAGTTGTTTATACAAAGCCTATGAAGGGCTGTAGTGCAGTAAAAAAAGTTGTTGGTGAAAATGATGAGGGTGTACTTGATTTAGCCGTCAATCATGCTAGGAACTTAGCAAGCAGAGAGGACGCGAATACTCTTTATGTAGAAGATAAAGTAAACGTTTCACAAAAGTGGCGTGTTTATGCCACAGCTTATATTTGTACAAAGAAATAATAGAGGTTAAGAATGATTGTTGAACAAGAGGCTAAAAAAGCTATAGAAAACTTCTCTATGCCAGATAATATAGGTTTTGGGAAAGTACTTCTTCCTATTATGGCCATCTCTGAGTTTAAAGATGGTAAGTGGTCAGAGCTTGTCATCTCTCCTTATAAGAAACTCGAACTTGATCCAACAACTAAAGTCTTACACTATGGACAAGAAATTTTTGAAGGCATGAAGGCCTATAATTATAAAGGTCAGGGCCCAGTTCTCTTTAGACCTATTGAAAATTTTAAGCGCTTTAACTTCTCTGCAAGCAGAATGGCGATGCCAGAAGTTCCTGAAGAGATATTTATGGGTGCAGTTCATAAAATTACATCTCTTGGAGAAAAGTTTGTTCCTAGAAGAGATGGTGAATCTCTTTATATACGCCCATTCATGATTGCGACTGAAAAAAACCTTGGAATTAAGCCTTCTGAAGAGTTTATGTTTATCGTTATCGCCTCCCCTGTTGGATCATATTTTTCAGGGGGAACAATCAAAGTCTTTATTGAAGAAGAAATGATTCGTGCTTGTAAAGGTGGTACAGGAAACGCAAAGACTGGTGGTAATTACGCTGGCGGATTAAATGCAGCAATAAAGACTAAAGAAAAAGGTTTTGACCAAACAATGTGGCTCTCTGCTGAAGATAAGGATAGCATTGAAGAGCTTAGTGGAATGAACTTCTTCTGTGTGATAGATGATAAACTTTACACTCCTGAATTGACTGATACTATTTTAAATGGAATCACTAGGAAATCGATCATAGAGCTTGCTCGTCATGAAAATATTGAAGTTGTTGAAAAACGACTCAGTATTAAGGAATTGAAAGGATTGATAAAAGAAGCTCGTTGTACAGAAGCATTTGCTTGTGGAACGGCTGCTATTATTACGCCAATTGACTCTTTCCATGATGAGCGAGGTGAAAGTTTTCACCTCAAGAGTGCACATGGTCCGGTTGCTAGAAAGCTAAGAAACAAACTTCTTGGCATACAACAATTAACTGAAACAGATAGTTTTGGTTGGATTGAAAAAATTAAGGAGACAATATGAAGAATCTTTTAGTACTTATCACATGTTCATTATTAACACTTTCATCTTACGGTTACACAACTGTATTTACAAAGAAAGTAACTGCTACTTCTAATAGAAGTTGTGCTGATGCAAACTCAAAATTATCAAGAAAGCTTGATCAAAGAGCACAAAGAACAAATAGAGTTATAGTAAAAGTAAAACTTAACCCTTGTACAGTTAAAGCTATTGTTAGAAACAATAAACGATATTCTCAAAATGCTCAAATACAATATGAAGTAAATCAAGCTCAAGGTAATTACTAATAAAAAAGGCCTCCGAATCGGAGGCCTCTTTATTTCTAGAATATCTTAATCATTAAAGTTATAAACTTGGTAAAATCCAAAAGAAGATCATTGCAAGCACTGTTGGAAAGAGAGCTCCAAGAAGTAAACCAATTGGACTAATTCCATCTTCTCCAAATGATGCTTTTAATATCCCAAAACCTGCAGGGTTTGGTGCGTTGGCAATAACTGTCAGACCACCACCAGCAACTGCACCTGCGACGAGACTATACTTTGCCGAGTCAGTGAGTTCAACAAGCGTACCAAGGTAAGTTAGAGCTGCATTATCTGTAATCGCCGTCAGACCGGTTGAACCTACAAATAAAACGGCATCATTGAGACCGCCGATCAAAGGCTGTAACCACCATCCCTGTTGCTTTCCAAGAACGACGAGTCCACCTAGAAAGAAACCTACGAGGAGTGATTCTTTAAGTTTAATCTTATCTTGATATTCCTTAGTAACGTTTGCAAAACCAAGAAAGAATAAGAAGAGACCTAAAAAGAAGACCATATGGTGAGCGGTATACACAACAAGGGCCATAAAAACTAAGTGTGAAAGAGTCATCCACCAAGTTGGTTGCATCCACGCTTCGTGCTTTGCTTTAATCTCAAGTTTTCCAGTTAATTCTTTCTTGAACATAAAAGCGATAACAAGAGTTCCTAAGACTATCGAGATTACTGCTTTGTATCCAAAATGTGTCAGCATGAACATGAAGTCCCACTTCCACTTTGTCGCAACCATTAAAACCGGAGGTGCTGCAAAGTGTGAAAGTGTTCCACCAATTGAAACGTTCACAAAGAGAAGACCTAACGTCGCATATCTAAACTTTGGACTAAGATCTTCACAGAAGAAATAATCTAATAGAATTAAAGCCGTCACTGTCATAGCAGCAGGCTCAGTAATAAAAGACCCTAAAATTGGTCCAACAATAAGTGTCGTCACAAAGAAGGCCATCTTGCCAGGAAGGGGTACGAGCTTAGAAACTGCGAGAATAATCTTTTCCGCAAAAACAATGACTGGTCTTGTTCCCGCCATACACATAATAACAAAGACAAAAGCTGGTTCTGTAAAATTCAGATCTTGCTCTAAATACTTTAGCGCACCACCGATGACGGAGGAGTGATCTTCATTATAGACTACTAATCCTTCGCTGAAAGCATAGTAACCAATAAAGACTGCTGCCCACATACCGAATACGGCCTCAACCTCTCCTAGAAAGTGCAATAGATTTTCCATCATTGAACCTTCAGGATACTTGTGTGCTAAATGTTGAATTTTAGAAACCATAAAAGTGTGAAAAACTGCGACGGCAAACAATATCGTGCCAACCAGTTCAAGATTTGTCGGATTCATAACTCTCCCTCGTAAAAATTCCTACTTAAATAGTTTAAGTCGATCCCAAAAATGACACAACACGTGGAAATAAGAGACAATAGTTAACTAAAATTAACTTGAGAAAGTATAGAGAAATTTTATGAATCCTTTATTAAAGGGGTCCTTGGGTACTTGGGAAAAAATATACGAACAAATAAAGGTTTCAGGAATCTGCAAACCAACAAGAAAAGTACACAGCTTTTCATTTTTCGCATTCAACCGGTGAGTCTAAAAAAACTTAAACTCACCGATCAAAAAAAGTCTAACCATCATCTCCAATAGATGCAACTGGACAGGCCTCTAATTGCTCTTGGCACAGTTCAACTTCTTCAGGTGTGGTTGGCTGCTTCTTTACATAAGCATTTCCGTCTTCATCTTCAGCGAAGAAATCAGGTGCACCGGTGTAACAAACGTTACAAGCAATACATCCTTCTCCTTCATCATCATCTGGATCAGTACAGTACCAGCTCCCAACAATGTTATCTTTATGTTTCATGTCTTTATTTGCCATAATAACTCCTTGTGACATTCAAATATTAGCAGATTTTACCTAATTTTAGAATAAGACAAATTGTCAGGAGGATAAAGATTTGTCAAAATATCAGCTCTTAAAAGGAGACACCATGTCATTAAATACGAATGCTTTAGAAGCTGCTAAGGAATGGGCAACAAATACATATTTCGATGAGGCCACAAGAAGTGAGATTCAATCACTCATCGATAAGAACGATTTAAAAGAAATTGACGAGAGATTCTATAAAGATCTTGAGTTTGGAACTGGTGGCATGAGAAGTATTCTTGGTGTCGGTACAAATCGAATGAACGTCTACAATATTAGAAAGGCCACACAAGCACTATGTCTTGAAGTCTTAGAATATTCTAAAGAAAACGGTATCGCTCATCCCTCAATGGCCGTGAGTTATGATTCACGCCGATTCTCTTTTGAGTTTGCTAAAGAAGCGGCATGTGTGATGGCCGGCAATGGTATAAAAGCTTATATTTTTGAAAGACTTAATCCTGTTCCCCTACTCTCCTTCTCTGTCAGACATCATAATAGTCAAGCAGGAGTCATGGTCACAGCCAGTCATAATCCACCTGAATATAATGGTTATAAAGTATACTGGAATGATGGCGCCCAAGTTACTCCTCCAAATGATCAAAATATTATCGATAAGTTTTACGCCATAAAGGACTTCAGTACAATTAAAAGAACTGACTTTGATCAAGGTGTAACAGATGGACTCATCTCATGGGTAAAAGAAGATGTTGAAAATGCTTATTTCGAAGCGATACTTTCTAAGACAATTAGTCCTGAATTTTGTCAAAAAAATGGAAGAGACTTAAAGATCGTTTATACGCCAATTCATGGAACAGGACTTGTTCCTTGTAAGCGTGCTTTAAATGACCTTGGCTTTAGTGATGTTGAAATTGTTGAAGAACAGGCCATGCCGGACTCTGACTTTCCAACGGTCTCAAGTCCTAATCCTGAAAACCCTTCCGCCCTACAGATGGCCGTGGATCTTATGGAAAAGACAAATGCTGATATCGTAATGGGGTCTGATCCTGATACTGATAGACTTGGTGTTGCTCATAAGAATAACGGGAATATTGAATACTTAAATGGGAATCAGATTGGTGTTCTCATGCTTCACTATATTTTTAAGAATTTTAAAGAGAGTGGAAAACTTGGAGCTAATAGCTACTTTGTAAAAACCATCGTCACCACTCCCCTTCAAGATGTCATTGCCAAAAGCTTTGGTGTTGAAGTCTTTAATACACTCACAGGCTTTAAATGGATTTGTGGGAAAATGAACGAACTTGAAAGAACCAATCCTGAAAAAGAGTTTATCTTTGCAACCGAAGAGTCATTTGGTTATCTGCCACATACTTTTGCTCGTGATAAAGATGGAGTTGCCTCTGTAACTCTCATGGCAGAAGTTGCTCTTTACTATAAGAAGCAAGGTCTTAATCTGACTGAAGCTCTTGATACAATCTATAAAGAGTACGGGTTCTCTAAAGAAACTCTCGTCAACAAAGTTTATCAAGGTAAGGCCGGGGCTGAAAAAATTACACGAATAATGGATCATTTCAGAGCACTTAAGCCTTCAAACTTGTGTGGTCTTGATATTCAGGTTATAGAAGACTATCTCGCAGGAACTAAAGTTGAACTCGATTCTGGAAATGAGCATAAACTTAATATGCCAACCAGTAACGTCATTGGATATCACTTCAAAGACGGCTCAAGACTCTACCTTAGACCATCGGGAACAGAACCGAAGATTAAATTTTATATAATGATTCAGGTGGCAGAGGGCTCTCTCCAAGAAAAGAAAGAGTCTGCTGAAGCAACAACGAAGAGATTCCTAAGCTTTATCGACGAGACATCTGAATCACTCTAAGGGTGATATATGTCAAAGAGTAGTGATTTAGCAGTTGTCTTAGTTTCAGGTGGAATGGATTCTCTTGTTTGTGCGGCCTTGGCCAACGAACAATATGAGCACTTAGCCTTTCTCCATCTTAACTATGGTCAAAAAACAGAAGAGCGTGAGCTTGATTGTTTTAATAAAATTGCAGATCACTACGGCGTTGATAAATCCCTTAGAAAAGTTATCGATGTCACATTCTTAAAGCAAATTGGTGGCAGCTCACTGACTGATGATGGGATTGATGTTAAGAAATTTAAGGGCGAATCTGACGATATCCCTGACAGCTACGTCCCTTTTAGAAATACTCACATTATCGCCATGGCCGTGTCTTGGTCTGAAGTTGTAGGAGCGAAGAAAATTTTCATCGGTGCCGTAAATGAAGACTCTTCTGGTTATCCTGATTGTCGCCCAAGCTACTACGCCGCTTATAATAATCTCATTAAAGAAGGAACAAAAGCTGGAGATATTGAAATTATAACTCCTGTGATTGACCTTAAAAAAGATGAGATTGTAAAGAAAGCTGTTTCTCTTGAAGCTCCTTTAAAATTCTCTTATTCATGCTACGCTCGAGGTGATAAGGCCTGTGGGGTTTGTGATTCTTGTGCACTAAGGTTACGTGGATTTCAAAAAGCAGAGCTTGAAGATCCTATTGAGTATGACCAAAGACCTAATTACTTAGGTTAGTCAGTAACAAAGTTTAATTGAAATGAATTTCTAGAAATATCTCCGAGTTGATAAGTATCAATTAATTCATCATTACAAGAGATATCAATTTTCGAATTTTCAAGTAGCCCACTTCCAAGACTTGGAACATCACCACCATACTTTATCATATCGTTTCCAACGATTCTCGAACTCGGACAAAGTGAATAAGTACTTACCTGTCTTTCAAGATTAATAAAGCCTGGATTTGTAGGATAAGGCCACAGATCTAAAATATTAAAGTCATCAGGTAGTTCTTCATTTGTCTTATGGGCAAATATCCCTGGAAGATAGAGATTCACTTTAAGTTTCTCACTGTTTTTACTATTATTAAAGACAAGATCTGAAACTGCTTTTGCCAAGCAATGCTCGAGGTAGCCACCAACCACCGTTACCTCTTTACTAGAAAGGATAATTTCATTCTCTCCACCTTCACTTGAAACTTTGATGAAATCATCATCACTTATATAGTAACTATCAATGTCACTTGGATATTTGAAACCTTGATCATTTCTAAATGACCAAGAACCAAAAATAGGATCATAGTGATAATTCTCATTTTCAAATATATCGAGATCATTGTGTTTTAGAATATAAATCTTTGTGCCTTGTACTTTGGCAGCGGCAACCGCTTTGAGTATTCCCTCTCTAGCGACGCCTAGAGGATCCCAGGTTCTTGAAGGGTGTACGATCACAAGATCGCCCTTTACTTGCATCGCAAAGCTTGTATTCAGCAATAGGAGAAGACTCAATATGGTGACTTTTCTTAATAAATTCATATATTTGATTATACGATACTGTGCTTTCAATGCTTCTCATCGTGAAATCTCTACAAGGGTGTCTAAAACTAGACGATTAAATGGCCTTATCCTATGATGAAACTCAATTTGAGATTTAATAAAGGAGTTATTATATGAAAATACGAAATTTCGGGATCTTAGTAGGGCTTTTGACCCTTCTCACCTCTTGTAATCCAGGCAAGGGAAATAAGTCGACATTTGTTTACTGCTCAGAGGGCTCACCAACGGCCTTCAATCCACAGGTTACAACTGATGGGACATCAAATAATGCTGCCGGACACACTATTTATAATAAATTAGTCGACTTCAAGCTTGGAACCACTGAAATTATTCCTTCGCTTGCTGAGAGCTGGGAAGTTTCTAAAGATCAACTCACTTATACATTTAACCTGAGAAAAGGTGTTAAATTTCATACGACAAAGTACTTTACTCCTACTAGAGAATTTAATGCTGATGATGTCATTTGGTCATTTAATAGAATGTTTGATAAGTCTCACTCATATAATAAAGTAAGTGGAGGAACATATGAATACTTTAACGGTATGGGTATGGGAGCTCTTATTAAAGAGATCAAGAAAGTAAATGACCACCAAATTCAAATTGTCTTAAACCAACCAGAAGCACCATTTCTTGCCAATATGGCCATGAGTTTCATGTCTATTCTTTCAAGTGAATATGCTCAAAACCTAGAAAAAGAAGGTAAGAAACAAAGAATTGATACCTTTCCTATTGGAACAGGACCATTTGTTTTTAGAAGCTATCAAAAAGATAATGTGATTAAGTATAAAGCTAATAAAGACTACTTCATTGGTGCTCCAAAGATTGAAAAGCTTGTCTTTGCGATTACTCCAGACGCTTCTGTTCGTTATCAAAAACTTAAGACTGGTGAGTGTCATCTCGTTATCGAGCCATCTCCAACAGATATCAATAGTATTAAATCAGAAGATAAACTAAAACTTATCAGTGGAGCAGGACTTAATGTTGGTTATCTTGCAATGAATACTGAGAAGAAGCCTTTTGATGATCTAAGAGTTAGACAGGCCGTAAATATGGCACTTAATAAGCAGTCCTACATCGATGCAATTTATCTTGGTAATGCAAAGACAGCTAAGAACCCTCTGCCACCAACAATTTGGTCTTATAACGATTCAATTAGTGAATATGAGTATAGTCCAGAAAAAGCAAAAGAACTCTTAAAGGAAGCAGGCCTTGAAGATGGTTTTGAAACCACTCTTTGGACGCTTCCAGTATCTCGTCCATATAACCCATCAGGAAAGAAGATGGGTGAACTCATGCAAGCTGATCTTGCAAAAATTGGCATCAAGGTAAAACTTGTTACTTTTGACTGGCCTACTTACTTAAAGAAATCTTCCGCTGGAGAGCATGACATGCTTCAACTTGGTTGGACTGGTGACAATGGAGACCCAGATAATTTTCTCCACGTTCTTCTTGGATGCCAAGGTGTAGGAGCTGGTTCAAATTACGCCAGATGGTGTGATAAAGACTTTGACACACTTATTAATGCAGCAAAGAGAATCACTGATGTCTCTGAGAGAACAGAGCTTTACAAGAAGGCCCAAGAAGTTTTTAAAGAGAAAGCTCCATGGGTTCCTGTTGCTCACTCGACAATCTTTAGAGCTATGGCCAAGAATGTTGAAGGTTATATTATCGATCCACTAGGTGGAGATAATTTTGAAACAATAGAATTAAAATAAAGTGAATGCGAAGAAGAAGAAGGGAGACGAAAGTCTCCTTTTTTTATAAGAGATCGTGAAGATATTGATACTTCTTTTTCTTTATAACTTTATCATGTGCTTGCTTGATTTTTCTTTGAACTTCAAGACTTATATTTTTTACGTGAACCCAATTATTCTTTTCGTTAACACGAGTCTTGTTTTTAAAAATATCTTTTTCACATTCTAATGAGTTCTTCTTACAGTAATCATAAAATGTTGTGGATGGAATAACGAGATGACTAATTCTTCGGTACTTTAACATCTTGATACCTTGATCATAGGTCTTTAAGAAGATCTTCTTATCTTGTGCAATGTCATCTATTTCAGGTCCGTAGCTTGCCA
>DDIK01000015.1 GCA_002338505.1 Bacteriovorax sp. UBA1852 | reverse complement strand
AACTACCTAGTCTTACATAGTGGAGCTGAATACTATAGTTTTTCGCAAAAACACCGATATAATAGAAGGAAGACAAACAAGGTGTATTTATGTGTGATGCATGCTCAGTAAAAGGAATCAATTGGTCAATTAGTAATGGGCCTGGAAAGTCGCGTCTCGAGACGGCTAAGTTCTACACAAGCTTCGATAGCCGCGAGATTAAGGTCAGACTATGCTACTTATGCGCTATCAAGCTTTTCATTCAAGGCGAGGAGCAGTTTCTTGACTACAATAAAGCTCTACGGCGTGAATTAGAAGTGAGTAATGGCGCCAATGCATTTGATTGGTAGCTGAAGATTCCTATATTTGTTAACTTTTATTGTCGATTTCGATATTTCAGACACTTGAAGAAGCTCTAAAAACTGTCTAAGTCACTGTAATCTTCAAAATCTATTAATACTTTCATGATTTCTATATTTTGTCTTAAGATTTGATTAAGGAAAAATAGATCTTTATTGAGGTATTTTATGTGTGATGCATGTTCAGTAAAAAATAGAAATTGGTCTCTGGCAAACGGTCCAGGAAGGTCTAAGTTAGAAAACGTTCGCGTTTTTAGGTATTTTGATACAGAGACAAGAATAAGGCTCTGTTGGTTGTGTTCCACCAATCTCTTTAGAATGGGAGAGAGTGTCTTTTTAGCTGCAAATCCTGCTTTAAAAGAACAGATTAAGAGAAATAACGCGACGGACTCATTTGATTTCTAAATTAAATTAACATTTATTGATGAGTTATAACTATATAGCTACAATATCACCTCAACTAGGTGGTATTTCATGGAGAAAATTCTAAGTTCACGTCCTTTTATTGGGGGGCAATTCGTTGACGGCCTCTCTCATGAATCACTTGATATTTTAGACAAGTACTCAGGGGATTTGATAACCAATGTCGATTTCTGTAATAAGCAGCAAATTGATCAAACCCTTTCGATTTGTGATCAAGCATTTGAGAAATATAAGAAATTCTCAATGGCTGACAGAGCAGAGATCTTAAAAGAAATCGCAGTCAAGTTAGAAAAGTTTCAAGAGACATTCGCTGAACTCATTTGTGTCGAAGCTGGAAAGCCCATCGATTATGCAAGAATCGAAGTTAAGAGATCCATCGAAAACTTAAAAATAGCCTCACGTCACGCTTACTATAATTTTGAAGAGACAGTGAACTTTCCTGATCAATCTGGACTTACAGGACATGTTAAGAAGTTTCCCATTGGTACAGTGCTTGGAATTTCTCCTTATAATTTTCCTCTTAATTTAGCTCTACATAAAATTGCGCCTGCACTTGTTGTAGGAAATCCGATTATTATTAAGCCGTCTCCTTACGCGCCCCTAACGATGCTATCTTTTTGTACTCTTGTTGAAAACTTAGGGATTCCTGAAGGAATGATAAACGTCGTGATGTGTGATAATGATGTTGCCCAGTATATGGTTTCTCATGAAAAAATAAAGTTACTCTCATTCACAGGCTCGGCTGAAATAGGCTGGAAGCTTAAGTCTTTGGCCAATAAGAAGAAAGTTGTTCTCGAGCTTGGTGGTAACGCTGCATGCGTTGTTGATAAAGATGTCGATATAAGCTCTGTTGCTACTAAGGTTTGCAATGGCTCTTTTCTCTATTCAGGTCAAGTTTGTATCTCCACACAAAGAGTGTATGTACACGATGAAATTTATGAGGAATTTGTAGAAGAGCTCGTTAAAAATACGGAGAAACTTAATTGCGGCAATCCTGAAATGGAAGGTGTCGTGGTAGGGCCTCTTATTGATGAGGAACATCTCGATAGAATCAGAGACTGGGTCGTCAAGGCCGTCTCCGATGGTGCTGAAGTTTTAACCGGTGGCTATATTATAGATGAAGAAAAGAATCTCTACGCGCCAACAGTGCTGACAAATACTTCGCCTGATATGGAAGTGTGGCAAGAAGAAGCTTTTGGACCAGTGATTTGTATTGAAAAGTCAGACTCATTTAGTGATGCGCTCGAATTGGTTAATGATAGTCGCTACGGTCTTCAGGCCGGTGTGTTCACTGACAATATTGCAAAGATGAAGGAGGCCTTCGAGTCCCTTGATGTTGGAGCTGTGATTATAAATAATGTACCAGGTTTTCGTGCTGATCACATGCCTTATGGGGGCATAAAAGATTCAGGTCTTGGAAGAGAAGGGATTTTAGATTCGATTGAGCATATGAGTGAAAAGAAGTTATTAGTTTATTAGAAAAGAAGGGAATTTAATGTTGAGACTGATTATAATTGTTGCAGTTATTTCTAGATCGATGATTTTTGCCAATGTGGACTGGAGTCGACATGCTGAGATCCCAGAGGGTGAAAATAGAGAAAATATATATAATCTCTCTACGGGGGATTTGGAAGAAATGCGTGAAAAAGGTTTCATACACGCACTCAAATATCCTGTTGAAGTATCTGGTTTGATTATTCCTTATGAACCAATGGTTAATTTCTTTAAGTCAAAAGATGAATCTCTTTTAAAAATCATTTTAGCTAAGCTTGGAGAGAGTCAGCTTGGTATAAAGTCTGAAGAGGATCTTTATAAGTGGCTTGGATTAAATAAGTATAATAACGAGGATGCAACAGGGATTTACCGTATACCTTATCCTGATGGTTTTAAACCTGATTATTATATGGGTGCTAGTATTATCGATACCAAATGGGGAAAGGGTCTAACTTTTAGTTGTGCAGCTTGCCACTCGGCGGACCTTTTTGGAACTAGTGTGATGGGTCTAACTAATAAAGTAACAAAAGCTAATAAGCTCTTTGTTAAGGCCAAACAATTTCTTCCCTTTGTACCAACAAAACTCTTTCAAAAGATTGGTGGTGCCACTGATGAAGAGACTGCGCTTTTAAAGCGTACTAAAATGAATATTAATGCCGTTGGTGTAAAAGATCCTCTTGTGGTTGGTCTTGATACTTCTTTACCGCAAGTTGCCTTATCTCTAGCGAGAAGAAATAAAGATGAGTACGCAACTAAGAATAAGTTCTTTGAAATTTTCCCTAAGAAAAACAAACTTGAAACGAAGAGGGCAGAGTCCAAGCCTGCGGTATGGTGGAACCTTAAGTACAAAACACGCTGGCTTAGTGATGGCTCAATTGTGCAAGGTAACCCAATACTCACTAATTTTCTGTGGAATGAGATCGGTCGTGGGACTGATTTAAAAGAGCTTGAAGAGTGGATGCAAAATAATCAGGAAAAGATTAAAGAACTAACGGCGGCTGCTTTCTCCACCAAAGCTCCTAAGTGGACAGATTTCTTTCCATTATCATCTCTTGATCTTAGCGCTGCAAAAAGAGGTGAGAAGGTTTTTAATAACACTTGTAAGAAATGTCACGGGACATATGTTAAGAGTTGGCCTTTAACTGAAGATGGTGAAGTAACAGCAGATACTTTTAAAACTTCTAAGGTTATATACCACAAGCAAACACCTGTTAAGAATGTCGGGACTGATCCTAATCGCTACCTTGGAATGGAAGCTTTTAGTGATGGTCTTAATAATCTTGCGATTTCTAAGTGGATGAAGACAGTTGTTGAGCCTCAAGAGGGTTACGTACCACCACCACTTGTTGGTATTTGGTCAAGATATCCGTATTTGCATAATAACTCTATTCCTTCTCTTTGTGATCTCTTTAAAAGACCTGATCAGCGAACAAAGAAATTCTATCAAATCCCAGCAGAGTCAAAAAGTTTAGACTTTAATCAAGAATGCGTAGGCTTTCCTGTTGGAAAAGATATTCCAAAGAATAGGCGTGTCGATGAGAACCTCGTTGATACATCCATCGAGGGACTTAGAAATACTGGGCACTATAAAATGTTTATCGATAAGAAGTCGGGTAAAGAGAAGTATACAAAATCTCAGAAGATGGATCTTATCATGTACCTTAAGACACTCTAATATGATGGAGAGTTATCTACAAAGGCCTATTGCTCATCGAGGACTTCATTGTGAGCTTATTCCTGAAAACTCTTTGGAATCATTTCTTAGAGCTCAAGAAAGGGGCTTTTCCATAGAGCTTGATGTGAGACTATCTAAAGATGGCGTACCCATTGTGTTTCATGACAAGGACCTCTCTCGTATGACAGGGGCGAAGGGAAGAGTAGATCAGTATACCTTAAAAAGTCTCAAATCACTTAGGCTCTGTAATACAAAGCATGACATACCGACACTTCAAGAAGTCTTAGATGCCATTAATGAGGATACAACTCTCATTATAGAAATAAAAAGTGAAACGATGGATTTCGAACTTGAAAAAAAGATGAGTGAAGTTTTAAAAAATAGTAGTGCACAATTTTGTATTCAATCGTTTAATGTCTTTTCTTTAAAATGGTTTAGAAGAAACTTCAGTTATATTCCTCTAGGGCTTTTAACAACTGATAAGTTCGACGGGGCCCGGATAAATTTCCCTAAAAAACAAGTTGTACGCTATATGCCATTTGCTCCACTCGTTAGGCCGGACTATGTAGGCTTTAATCACGAAAGTTTCTCAGCGACCCAGCTTAATTTTATATCACAGTCAACTAATGCACATATCTTATTTTGGACAATTCGTTCAAAAGCTGATTATGAAAAGATTCGAAGAGTTGCAGACAATATTATTTTTGAAGGATTTGATCCCTATGAATAAGAAATATATTTTCATTTCCAGTATCGTCCTCGTATTGGTATTAGCCGTTATATTTAAAAACTCCAGAGAGCCTTCTAAGGTTATAACTCATTCACCTGAAAAAACTTTAAAAGCAAAGAAGAAACTAGTTTCTCCCAAGAAAGAGAGTACGCAAAAAGAAATAGATGCGCCCGTCGATGACTTAGACAAAGCTATAGAAATTCAGGATAAGGTTGACCAAATGTGGTCTGTGCGATTATTCAAGTTCTTTAGGAGTAACGAGCTTGGCCTGTCTTTGGAGGACTATCAAAAATTGAGAGAAGAGTACTCTGAAGAGTATTTTACTCTCATGGACGACTACCATGATACGTTGGCAGAGAATGAGACTTATAATCCAACCGATGATCCCAAGGTTGTGAAAGAGTTAAAGCTTAAATACCATGAACAATTATTACAGAAGATGGGAAAAGAGAATTATACTAAATTTCTTGAATTAAGAGATCGCTTCAATGAAGCCGTCTTTGAGCTCTACCCTGGGAAGTTTTATATTTATACTGAATTTTAAAAGGACATGATGAAGAAGTGGAAGTTATCAAATAAGAAAGAAGTGTTAAAAGCAAAGATCTTTAAGTACTTTACCGTAGATGTTGAATCTGAAGTAACACATAAGAAAGGAACTTTTGATATTATTGCTAGTTTTGATTGGGTGAATATTTTGGCCCTTAATAAAGCTGGTCAATTTATTCTCGTAAAACAATATCGAGCAGGTACAGATAGTATTACATATGAATTTGCAGCAGGTGGTATGGAAATAGGTGAAGAGCCTTTGGTGTCTGCAAAGAGAGAGCTCTTAGAAGAAACAGGACATACAAGTAGTAATTGGTCCCATATGCTCTCCGTCGATGTGAATCCTGCATTTATGGTTAATAAATGTCACTTCTTCCTTGCACAGGACGCGACAAAGACAACTGATCAAAGTCTTGATCATCTCGAAGAAATTGAAATAATTTATAAATCGAAAGACGAAGTATTAAATATGCTAGACTCTGGAGAAATTTCTCATTCTCTTGTTGCTCTAGGTTTAAACCATTACTTCAGACATAACTAGTCTTTCTTTATTTTTCGAACTTTATTTGTTTTACTATTCTTATTAGTTCGAGGACTCTTCTTTGGCGAATTATTTCCAGAGAGTGTGAACCAGTGATCTTTTGTTATCGGATGGTAGTAGTCGGCTTCTTCTAGTAGAAGTGCAGATGTTGTTTCTTTGACGGAAGCGATCTCTACGCGGACTCCTTCTCCTTTAAGGTGTACAACTAATTCAATGTAATCAGAGTCACCTGATAAGATGATGATTGTATCAACTTTACTTGCTAGCTGTGTGGCCTTAATCGTGAGAGGAATATCAGCACTCTTGTGGCATGGGATAACTGAGCCATAGAAGTTATTGTATAACCTCTCTGTCAGCTTAGATGAGATCTGTTTACCTTCTTTAAAGTAAATAAGCCGGTTTAGGCCTCTTTCAGCTAATAGTTCAGGGATCAGAATATCAAAGTTGATCATTGTATTTGTATTCTTTGCTTCTGAGTGGATACTTCGTTCAATATTATTACCATCAATCAGAATTGCTACTGATTGATTGATTATTATTTCTTCCATTTATAATCCTTTATAATGAGTATAGCCAGTTAGCGCCTTTGACGTTTCTAAATGCATTATGTGATTTATTTTCTAACTGTTCATATTTTCTCTGTATTTCTCTGGCTTTTCTTTCTGTTATTTGCAGTTGCCTGAGGTTTTCCTCGTTGCATACTTGCGGTTCAGCGTCATCGCTTTGTTGCTTATCGTTTTCTTCTTTCAAGTTTTTAAGTAATTTACCAATTGCTAGTCTGTCTGCAAGAGTATTTTTAAAGTACGGTTTATAAATTAGGTCGAGAGCGGCAACGGTTGCTCCATAGTCACTTGTTGGTGGAGACTTCCCAAATTTAATCAGATACATAAA
Source organism: Bacteriovorax sp. UBA1852 (assembly GCA_002338505.1). Lineage (GTDB taxonomy): Bacteria > Bdellovibrionota > Bacteriovoracia > Bacteriovoracales > Bacteriovoracaceae > Halobacteriovorax_A. The sequence continues at coordinate 29,603 of DDIK01000015.1, read as the reverse complement.
TACAGTTTTTGAGAATCTCCTTGTCCATCCACATAATCCTGCAATGTTAATAATACCTTCATTATAGACTTTGTATAGTGCGTTCTCAAGCTCATCGAAGTCCAAGATATTTGAATTATCAAGATCGAATCTTATAAAGGTTGATTCAATGTTGAATAGGGCGCCGAGCACAAGTGTAAAGTCACCGGTCTGCCAAGGCTTAATATCTAAATCTGCAAGGGAAGGCACATCTCTTGAGAAAGTCTCAATACCTCTTACATAATCATAGGAGTTTTGCTTGTTGGGAGAATTATCCTTGTCATAATATTCTTTTAGCCGGGGTAAGTACTGACTCATATCTGGTAGAGAGTTAAAATTTACATGATTATGTCTGTTGAACATGGTTTCAAAGAACTGTCTTCTGACACAATCACTCTTGATTGCTGTTTTTTCTTCTCCGTCGTCTTCAACAATGATTTCTAGGTGATCTTTACATGAGACTTCTACCATGTAGTCATACATCTGAGTACTTAGTGTTCCAGCTGTAAAGAGTAGTTCTACAAATTCTGTCGCTTCATCAATTGAGACCTTTAGTGTTCCGTCAGACCTATTTTGAAATAAATCTGCCAAAAGAAGTATATTCCCTCCAAACGTTTCAAAGCTTGAAGTCCATAAGTCTAGCTCGAGAAGAATCGACTTTACTCCAACAAGAAAGTCATTAAGCATCTCGGTTGCAAAACCATCCGTAGCATATGGGTTGGTTCTATCTTCTTCTGCTCCATAAGCAATTACGACATATTGTAAGAGGTAGCGCCAAAGAACAATTCCTGTAAATCCTGGCTTTCTCCTATAGGTCTCGTCAGTACTTTTATAGATAGGGAAGCTTGTGTCGTCTCTGAAGTATTTAAACTTTTCAGCAACTGTAGAAAATGACTTTTGTAGAAATGTGAGATGCTCTTGATCTTGAATGAGGTCATATTCGGGAAGCTTCCCGTAAACGAGCTCACCTGGCTTTATACTATCGGTTCTTGTCTCAAGTAGATCAGAGAAATTATCATAAGTAGCATCTGCAAAAATCATTGTCTCAATTGACTCTCTTGCTATTACAAAGAGTTTATCCATAGCTTTCTTGGTAAAGTCGAGATCAATATCTTCAGACCCTGGAGGATCATCTTCAGAGCATTTGAATTGTCCTGGTTTATCAGGGTCAGGTTGACATGCAGATGGATAAGAAAGCTGATCCCTGTCTAGCTCAAGTAAGACTCTTTCACTGAAGTCGATGACTGTTCTCTTGAACTTTTCTGGATTGATAGAGTCCGCTATGTCCGCTTCTTCAATAATCTGTTTGGAGAAGCTAAGTATTTGCTTTACAGAAAAATAAAAAGTGTCTTCATTCTCATAAGGATAAACAAGACTCTGGAAGTCAGCAACTAGCCCCAATAATATTTTATAGAGGTCAATATCCTCTTCAATTGAGTCAAAGTCTGTAATTAGGCCATCAAATGCCAGTGAACCTATGTCTTCAATTTTATCAGTTAGGTACTTGAGCTCAACTTTTTTAAGTGTTGTTTGATTTCCTCCTGTAACAATAGTTTTTAACATTATACCTTCAGCGAGAAGTTCAGTGTTAAAATCTATAAGAGCACGTGACTTATCTAGTTCAGCGAGAAAGGTCTGAAGCTCTACTTCTTTGTTAAGAAAGGTGTCTCTTTCTAGTGCTTGTATAATCAAATTATTGAGAGTCTTAAGTCTGTTGATATAATCTTTCTTCGTCACATCTGTCGAGTCAGAGCAATCTTTTTGCGATTCCAGTCTTTTACAATTGTGTTTAACCTTGTCTTTGACATCACTGTGGTAGCCAACAAATTCTAAAGCTCTGAGGCCTATTATTGCCATATCTGTAGTTGTCTTAAGTTCTTCAAGGTCTATATTTTCTTTATCGTTTTTAAGGAAGTTATTAAAGAAGTTCTCAACAAGATTAACAAGTGCATCTATTTTTTCTTTTTCACTATTATCATCTTTATCAAAGAAGATTTCTGCTAAGGATCGAATATCTTTCAATGAAATAATATTTGCAATATTGATAGGCTTCTTCTTAGGATCTTTATCTACTCTTTCATCGAAATAAAGGTCTCTTAGGCCCCTAGCTTGTGCAGCAAAGAAATTAAATTTTTGTTGATCTGATTTCTCTGCGTAGTCAACTGATCTATAATTGAGATCATAGAATAGCTTTGAGATTGATTCTGCGTCTGTAAGTGCTTTTGCGAATTCATCGATCGTTAATATTTCTCTTGTTCCACCAACAACCGCAACTTTGAGTGAAAATATAGATCTGAGGAGCTCCTTGTCGATGTCAATATAATCGGTGTCTTCAGCGATAGACTGAATGAACTTTAATAATTGCATACTCTCAGGTATGTCAGAGTTACCTACGATTAATTCTTTGGCCCTCGTCGACAGCTCAAAGAATGTTTTCACAAAGCGGCCTCTTAAAACAACTCTTTCTTCAGGTGTTTTAAGATCTATATCCTCTACAAGGTCTGATAGCTTAGTAATATTCTCAAATGTTCTTGCACCAACTACGATGAGTGCCACTGTGGTTTCAACATCTCTTGAGCTGAATTTCTGTGGGGCACCGCCAATGATGTCACGCTTAAAACTTTTAACTATATCCTTAAGGATTTGTTTCTCTTCATCTTTTGTAGGTGAGTCTCCATTTGCGTTTTGAAAAAAGACAAATCGTCCTCTGTCTTCTTCTGTGTCATCTACAGTCTCATAAAGCTCATCAATTATATTATAAAGGTCGTCGTTATATAGAATTGTTTCTTCATTTTGGTGTTCAAAAACATTTTCGACTAAGTTTTCAATATTGCTTGCTATTCGCTCGTAATATTCTCCTGTTGAGTTAAAAAACTCCTCTTTTTGTAGGTACGTATCAAAGCCTAGGTGGGAGATTTTTGGGAAGATATCAAACAAGCGGACAAGTTCATTTGAGTTCATTGTCTCTCTATCGCCACCAAGAAATAGCTTTTTTACAAATAGGAGTGACTTGAGAAGTTTCTTGAAATCACTAAAACCACCAATATCTTCTGTTAGCTTTTCAATAAATTCACGTATATTTATACTTTGTGGTGGTCCTTTTGCTTTTTGAACAATAGCGAGCACTTCTCTCGCTAACTGGTTAAATTCTACTTTAAGTTTTCCACTTAGCTGATTGAAAAGTTCGACCTCATCAGCAGTCATTTTGTCCATCCGCTCAACGTAGTTAAAGATAACGATGGCCCTGCTATTAATAACTCTTAATAGCTTAAAGAATGGTTTAATGTTTTCTTGCTTCATTTGTCCGTCACTATCTCTAAGTATGAGTGTGTTTAATTGAAAAAGAAGTGATAGCCCATCTATGATGTTATCTTGATCTTTTTCTGGAAAATACTTTTTGATAAATCTTTCAATATCACCCTTGCTAAGAACCTCTTGATCTTGCCTTTTTACATAACGAAACTTGTCGAGGTTAGATTCAATACAGTTGATCTCTTCACTTACATCTTCACTTAATATCTCTTTAATCTTGTCAGCGTTAATTTTACAAGAGTTCTTAAGCTCTTCCACTTCAAGAATACGTGTATCTGATACAGGATCATCCTCTACGAAGCCGCAAGAGCTCAGAAGCATAGCTTGGATACATAATAAGATTATGTTGAATTTCAGTAACTTACTCATTAAAGTCCTAATTTTACTGTACTATTATTATATAGATTAAGGAAAAAACGTCTCTTTGCAAAGCTTTTATACATTATTGAGTTGTATTTACACGGTGTGTCCAAAAGTCTTTCCTAATCACATTAAGTCTGATTAAATAGGTATATGAAATGTCATTTATCACATATTTTAGCAATAATTTCGATTAGTTTTGGTACACTTGCTAATACAACAAATACGAGTTTTAATTTATTCGAAGCTTTGTCTAAGTCAGACTTCAGCTATTCTCGTGCCTCTAACTTTGATTTCGATGGACATATTTCATATGAAAACTTTCAACGTTTAAATGAACCCGTAAAAAGAAGTGACTTTGAAGACTGGGCCGGCTTTCGTGTTAATGTTACGGGAATGTTTGGAGAGTATGACTTTCACCATGAATCCGAGGCTAGATTTTATATTAATAATGAAAATCAAATAAACTTCTCATTACCTCAGACATATCTTGAATATAGAGATTCTCGCCACCGATTAAGTGTCGGTCGCCAGCTACTAAATTGGAATGAAAATGAGTTTTATTGGCAACTCGATAGGATTAACTACAATCAGGGATTTTATCTCTTAGGAGAGAAAAAAGAAGGTCTTACAGGTATACAGTATGATTATAGACCTCATGAAAACTTTAAACTTTCATTTTTCTTTTCATATCTCAATGTTCCCGCACTTAATCCTTCTATCTCGATTGAAAACGGAAGCGTTACAAGCAATAGTGAGTGGGTAAGAGGAGTACCAGAAAGGACAAAATTTCAAGATGAATCAGTCCCTCTTTACTACGTCTTAAATATGCCAGATCTCAAAGATATTGTTTTAAAGAAATCTCTCGGTGTAAGACAAGTCACATCTTGGAATAAAGGCAATAGTGAATTTTCTTTCTACGGTATATATAAACCTGAGAACTCTATTCGCCAAAACGCAGAAGCATTTATGGATGAGAGTCTTGATAAGATTAATGTTATTGCTAATCCAATTGTAAACCACCATCTAGTCTATGGTGCTCAATTTAAACAAAAGCTTGGTGACCTTAAGCTTGTTTTTGGCTTTGATGTTAATGATCCCAATGCAAAAATTGGTAAAGACTTCAAGGTGTTAAGTTTCGATGAACTTAAGGATCAGGATAAAGTTTTTGAGTCAGACTTTTTTACTATTAAACCAAGTTACGATAAAGAAAGTTACTTTCATACAACCGCTAATTTAAACCGTGGAAACTATATGGCGTCTTTGAATTATATTCATCTTCTGTCTGAGAACACACGCGCGAGTGATGATTTCTTCGGTGATACTGTTAAGTGGAAGAGAACTGTTGGTACGAGACTTCGTTATTACTTTACAGATTATTTCAATGTTATGGGTGACTATAAATATGATCTTGCCCGTAAAGACCATATTGTTAAGTCTGAGGCTTCATTCACATTTCTTTCAAGAGCAACTGTAAATATTGGGATGGAGCTAATAAAATCTCCTCAGAGTAATTCTTATTGGTCTGCTTATAGGGCAAATGACACTGTGTATACCTCGTTAAAACTTCTTTTCTAGACCTATTTTTCCTTCAATGATAATTGTTTTCTGGTCACTGAAATGATATAACCGCGTCAATTATCTATAAGGGTTATATTATGAAAAAGTTTCTTATTTCTTTTCTCTTTTCCGTGCACGCTTTGGCCTCAACATTCATTCCAGCAGATAAAGTTGCTGGAGAATATAAGATTGTTAGATTTGATTATAATGATTTAGTCAGAGAAATGAATCTTACTACGATTCAAGTTAAGCTCATCGATGAACAAGGTACAGCTGCTATAGTCTACGGAGAGACAATGATAGAAATTCAAGCAGATATGAGCTTTTCTGGGCAAGTATCTAAATGTCATGAAGCTGATTGTGAAGGTATCTCATCTCTGTATGGTCAAGTAACGATGGTCGAAGAGAATAATACTTATATTCCTCGATTAAATGTAAGTATGAAACTTTACTCTCAAGAGAATGATTCGCTCAAGACTTGGATAGAGGATTATACATATCGTTTTAGTGGGCAAGGAGATCTCAACTATACTCCTGTATTTGTTCAAGAAAAGGTTGCAAGAGATCTCATTCGCTCAAGTGCTATTTGTGAAAGGCTTTCAAAAGGTAAGGGGATGCACTGCTCTTCTTTAAAGAAATTCAGATTCTTAAGTTCTATAAATGATGAGTCGTTAGGAATACTTAATTCATACTTAGGTTCAAATAATATTTTTAAGAAAACTATCTCGGTTACAGAACTTAGAAAAATCATGAGAATGAATGTTAATTCTCAGATCTTTAAACTTAGGATTTTCGGTCCTAATCTCACAGATAAGAAAGTAGCGAAAATAAAGAAATCTATGTCGATTCATAATAATAAGATTGCAAGTTTGAACGCAACAAATATTTATGTGAAGAGATATTCTGATTCTAAAGGTAGAGTAGGTTATCAATTTCTTATGCTAGATAGAGACAATAATGTAGCTTATGAAATTACTTCTCTAGATAATTTTTAGAAACTACTTCTGGCATTGAGTACAGTAATATGTACCACGTCCTGCGAGTTCGATTTTTTTGATCGTTTCACTTTCGCCGCATAGACCGCAAGTTTCTTGATGAAAAACAACTAGATTCTTTACGCCTTCACCCTTGTTTCCATGAGCATCTTGATAACCGCCTGAGAAAGTCGTCCCACCAGTATTTATGGTGTGATCAAGAACAATTCTTGTTGCTTTAATAATTCTTTCAAGTTCTTTTTTCGTAAGAGTTTTCATTCTTCGAGTCGGTCTTATACCTGCTCTTGCACAAATTTCTGAGGCCATATAATTGCCAACACCCGCAAAGAAGTCTTGTTGTAAAAGAAAAGGCTTAATTATTTTTTGAGGTCTTATCTTTTTTAATCCTAAGAGATAATCCAAATTAAACTCTGGCTTAGAAACATCTGGACCTAATCTTGTAAGCCACTTCTTCTCATTCTCGCTATTAAAGAAGTGCATATTACCAAAACGTCTTGGATCTATATAACCAAGAAAGATATCTCCATCTTTGTTCTCACCGCAAAACTGCACATGAGTATGTTTTTCATTAATAGGTAAGTGTGAAATTCTCCATGAACCGCTCATTCCCAAACCAGAAATAATTCTTTTGTCTTTATCTAGAAAAAACCTTAGTACTTTTCCTTGTCTTTCAATCTTCTCAATGGTGAAGGTCTTTGGGGCGAAGTCTTTCTCTTTAACTATTGAGTTGCTTACATCTGAGAAAATGACTCTCTTGACCTTTATGGGAAGGCTTGGGGTTATTTGGGATTTTATTGTTTCTACTTCGGGTAGTTCCGGCATGGGTTAACTTACTGTTTTTATTGTATGTTGTAAATAACATCTAGTTCGGGCATTGAGGTGTTAAGTGTTTAATATTCTTTGTTATTTAGTCCTACCTTTTGCATCATCACGACTTTTCACGACTTGTTTTGATATAAACTTGTAATTTTGGATTAGTTCATATACCCTATGAGGGTATATGGAGATCAATATGAAAACATTGAATATAGAAGTAGAAGGTATGAATTGTGGCGGTTGTGTAAATAAAATAACCGGGCATTTTCAATCGATTGATAATATTGAGGAAATCAAAGTCAATTTAGAAGATCAAAAAGTTCTGATTACCGGTAGCGATGATCTTTCAAATATGAAGGTCAGAAATGACTTAATAGAGCTTGGTTTTAGCGTAAAGAGTATTAAAAAGGCATAATATGGAAACGATTTCTCTTAAAGTTGGGGGAATGAGCTGTGCCAGTTGTGCCAGCTCAATTGAAAAGGAAGTTACATCCTTAGATGGTGTAATCAGCTCTAGTGTTAATTTTGCTGTTGAAACTGGAAAATTTGAAGTACAGGACAATAACGTTAGAGATAAAGTTATCGAGAAGATCAAGTCTCTTGGTTACTCAATAGCTGATGATGAAAAAGTGGCTACTAATGTAGAGAAAATTGATGAGAACTTTTCTAAGTTTGTGATTTCAATCGTTTTAGCAATTATGATATTTGCTTTGGCAATGTGGCCTCTAAAAGGCTGGCCTTCTAAAGATGTAAATTGGTATTTGCAATTGGCCTTATGTGTTCCTATATGGGGATGGGTTGGATTAAAGTTTCAAAAATCTCTTCTTCACTTCTTAAAAAGTGGAAAGTCTAATATGAATACTCTTATAGGGCTTGGGACTACAGCTGCTTTTCTTTATAGTTTTTTTATAACTATTTTCTCTGAATATTCAGTTCAAATGGGACTTACCCAAAAAGTTTATTTTGAAGCAGTCGGTTTTATTATTTCCTTTGTTTACTTAGGACAATACTTTGAGGAAAAAGCGAAGAGAAAGACTACAGAGGCCCTAAACTCCCTTTTTCAGTTAAGTTCAAAGAATGCGACTCTTATAACTGATGGAGAGTTAAGAGAAGTTAAGATAGAAGATGTTAAAGTTGGTGATGTTATTAGGGTGAAACCTGGAGAAAAGTTTCCTGTTGATGGTAAAATTGTCAAAGGAGAGTCAGCGATTGATGAATCTATGATTTCTGGTGAACCAATTCCTGTGACAAAACAAGCTGGGGATCAACTTTTTACAGGAACAATAAATGGTGACAGTGTTATTGAGTACCTTGCAACTAAAATAGGGAATGATACTTTTCTGTCTCAGATTATTAATTTTGTAGAACAGGCACAGAACTCTAAACCCGAAATTCAAAAATATGCAGACAAGATAAGTTCAGTTTTTACTCCTGTAGTAATAGTTTTCTCAATTGTTACATTTCTATCTTGGTTTTTTCTAGGCCCTATGCCCATTTGGGGAAATTCAGTTTCTAACTTTATTGCTGTTCTTGTTATCGCTTGTCCATGTGCTTTAGGACTAGCGACACCAACTGCTGTAGTAGTTGCTACTGGTAGAGCGTCCTTAAAAGGTTTATTGATTGGTGGTGGAGATATCATCGAAAAAGCAATTGGGATTGATACAATTATTTTTGATAAAACTGGAACAATAACTGAGGGAAAACCTTCTGTAATTGAAGTAAATATAAATGATAGTAATGAAGTTATTTTGAAAGAAGTTGCATCAATTGAACAGTTTTCTGAACATCCACTTTCTAAAGCCATTGTGAATTACTCTAAAGAACAAGGGATTGAACTAGAAGAGCCAGATAGCTTTGAAATAGTAAAAGGAAAGGGTTTAAAGGCTGAAATTGATGGAAGTGAATATTTAATCGGAAATGAGAAATTACTAAATGAAAATAATGTGTTTCTTGATAAGAATATTATGATAGATCAAGTTGGAAGCTTTGTGTTTATTTCAAAAAATAATAAGCATGTAGGTTCAATTACCGTTGGAGATAAAATCAAAGACTCTTCCAAGCATACAATAGAGCAACTTAAAGAACGTGGTATAGAAACTTGGATGATAACAGGTGATAATGAGATTATTGCTAAAGCTGTATCCAAAGAACTAGGCATTGATCATTTTCTAGCAAATGCTCTACCCCTTGAAAAATCAACTAAACTAGAAGAGCTTCAAAATAGTGGTAAGACTGTCGCTATGGTTGGGGATGGAGTTAATGATGCTCCTGCATTAGCAAAGGCTGACCTTTCAATGGCGATGGGAACTGGAACTGATGTGGCCATAAATGCTTCTGACGTTACAATTGTAAAAGGCGATCTTTCAAAGGCATTAGAGTTTATTGAGCTATCTGAAGGGACTATGAAGATTATTAAACAAAATCTTTTTCTCTCAATGATATACAATACTTTATTGATTCCAATTGCAGCAGGTGTTCTTGTTATCTTTGGTGGACCAATGATGCCACCTGTTCTAGCTAGTGTCGCTATGGCATTAAGTAGTATTTCGGTTGTTTCTAATAGTCTTAGAATCAAGAATATTATCTAATTTCAGATACTTGTATTGAGATGTACCCTGATGGGGTATGTATAAAATATAGGGGTGCAGGGTATTATTGGTGCGGTGCACAGTTTCGAGGTAGTCTATCTTCAAGTTTAAATTAAATTTGGAGTATATAACAATGTCACATCTTACCAAAAGTATTCTATTTCTTTTAGTATCTTTCTTTTCAATTAGCTCTATGGCAGCAGAAAGATATTATGATTTAAGGATTAAAAATATTACTGCGAACTTCACAGGTGTTGATGTAAAACATGCCTTAGGAATTTCACAGACGTTTCCAGCTCCGAAAGAAGCTGCAATCCCCGCCCCGACGTTAAGGTTTAGGTTAGGAGATGATGCTGTAATTACTGTTCACAATGATACAGATGAACCAGCAACGTTACATTGGCATGGTTTACTCGTTCCATATAAACAAGATGGGCCACAGTTTTCAAACACAAAAATTATTGAGCCTAACTCTAAACATATCTTTAGATTTCCTATTAGGCACACAGGTACTTACTGGTACCACTCTCACACTCAGCTACAGGAACAGAGAGGGCTTTATGGAGCAATTGTAATTGAAGAAGACCAACCTATAGAAGAAGTTGATCACGACTACGTTTTTGTAATGAGTGATTGGGTAAATGAGCATCCGATGGATGTATTGTATAATCTGAAAAAGGATGGACACTACTATGGCCTAAAGAAAAGTGATATGAAAAAAGCAGTAGTAAGAAATTATGTAGAAAGCTTATCTGAAGAAGATCAAATTAAGAATGCTCACTTGCTGAAAAAAGATTTTCTTGGAACTGTATTAGGTGCATATCAAAACGGAAATCTAAGTAAGTATATTGATGGTGAAGTATCTAGAATGGGCCCGATGGACTTCAGTGATGTTGGCTATGACGCTTATCTAATTAATGGGAAAATTAAGTCAATGCTTAAAAATGTTAGGCATGGTGAAAAGGTTCGATTTAGGATCATTAATGCATCTGCTTCGACTTATTTCTATTTTAATATTGGAAATAAAAGAAACTTCAAGGTTATTACTAAAGATGGAATGCCCGTTCAACCGGTTAAGGTAAATGAGCTTCTTGTCGGTATTGCCGAAACTTACGATGTGATTTTTGAAGTACCTCATATGATGAAAAAATTTGAAGCTAAAATTACTGCTCAAGATAGAACTGGTTCTTCGAGCTTGATGTTTGGAATGGGCGATATGGAAATGGCTCCAGTTAAAATACCTCTTTCCACATACGAAATGGATCATGGTGATATGGATCATGGAGGAGGTCATGGAGATGATGACGATAATGATGATGGAGATCACGGTGACCATGGAGACATGAATCACGATGGAATGAATCATGAAAATATGCCTATGGGCGATGGACATGATATGCCAATGCCTCCAATGGGAAAAACAAAACAGTTAAAGTATGAAATGCTAAAGTCTGTTAAGAAATCAAATTTTGATGATGGACTTATAAGAGCACAGGTAATAGATCTTGAGCTTTCAGGTGATATGGAGAGATATACTTGGCATATTAATGGAAAGCCCTTTTCTGAAGACAAATATATTACGATTAGAGAAAATGAAGTTATTACATTTAGATATATCAATAAGACTATGATGCATCATCCGATGCACCTACATGGACACTTTTTCAGAGTGCTAAATGGTCAGGGTGATTATTCTCCACTTATGCATACAGTTGATGTTGCTCCGATGAAAACAGTAACAATAGAATTTCATGCAAATGAGCCGGGAATTTGGTTCTTACATTGCCATAATCTTTACCATATGAAGATGGGAATGGCGCGCTTGGTGAAGTATGAAGGGTTTGAGCAAGATCAGGAACTCAGAGCAGATCAAGCGAAGTGGGGACCTGTAATGACTAAAGATACTGATGCTTTTTGGAATGCTGAAGCAAGCCTTTACTCAAATACTGCTAAATTAGATGTTGGTGTAAATGCAGGTAGATATGAAGTAGAAATGGAGCTTGAAGTAGATGAGTATGACATCGATAACTTTGAAGCCGAAGTTATGTTTAAGAGATATCTTGACCGGTTCTTTGCCGTAGGAACTGGAGTTGTTGTAGACGACCAAAAAGTTTATGCAGCTCTTACGGCGGCATATAATCTACCGGGAAATATTGAAATGGAAGGTTATATTAGACATGATGGTAAGGCAGTTGTTAAACTTAAAAAATCAATTCCTCTGGCAACAATTGCTGGAAGACCATTGGTTTTAGACTTAACGCCTGAATTTAGTTATAAAGATCAATTTGATTGGAATTTTGAATCAGAGGTTTCGTATAATTATTCTGAACGTGTAAACTTTGGAATTAATTATAGAAAAGATAAAGAAGGTAATGACTCTGTTGGTTTTGGAATTAAAATAAGGTTTTAGAGAGTAAGTTATGGAAAAAAAAGGTGCTGACCACAAATCACATTTAACAAGAGTTAATAGAATTGAAGGTCAAGTTAAAGGCATTAAAGGTATGATCGAAGAGGGTAAGTATTGTGTAGATATACTTACCCAAATCAAGGCAATACGAAGTGCATTAAAAGGACTTGAGCTTCAAATTCTTGAAGGACACGCAAATCATTGTTTGTTGAATGCAGTAAAGTCAGGCTCTAAAAAAGATGCAGAAGAGAAAATTAATGAGATAATGGAGTTGATTAAAAAGTCATCTAAGTCTTAATTAATAATGAAAGATATTTCTTCTAACCACCCTGCTTAGCTCAAATATTGATAGTCCTCCAATTGTTGCTCCCACTAACCAATATAGAGCAAGATTTAAGTAAACTTCAGAGCCTAGTATAAGAAAGCTAGATAGAGCAATTATTGAAATGGAAGTATAGTAAAGAATTCTTGATTCCTTTATTTTACTTATTTCACTCGATTTTAATATATACGCTGCAAAGAGAGCACCACTTCCGATAAAAATTGATCCGCAAATGAGCATACAGATATTCTCACCAAATTTATGATGAAAGTAATGAAATAGTTCATAATTATTCGTCAAGCTAAGACTAAACTGTGGACAAAAAGTAAGAGTAAGACCTCCAATAAAGGCTTGAATTCCTAACAGTTTAGAAAAAACAGTTTTATGTGATGGATCGAGATCAGCTTTAACAAAATTTAATATTTTATTGCTCAACTCCTCTGGGGGATTAATACCTTTAGAGTTCATAAAATCCAAAAAGTCCTTGTCGTCTTTGTTGTTAGGATCAATCATTTCGCTTCTCCTATTAACTTTGCTTTAATTTTTTTAATACCTCTTGATACTAGCTTTCTTGAATTAGCTTCTGAAGTTTTTAATGCCTTAGAAATGTCAGTAAAATCCTCTTCTGAGTAGTAACGTAGCTTAATGGCCAGTTTCTCCTTTTCAGAAAGTGACTTAACAGAGTCAAGGTCGATTTTATCGTCAAGCTCAATAGGTTCAGAAACGAGTTGATCTTCATTTAATGAAACGAGCTTTACTTTACGGCTTTTCTTAACAGAATCGAGTAATTCACTCCTAGATATTGTATATATCCACTTTAAAAGATCGTGTTCACTACTATATAGATGACGAGAGTTATGAAATTTTGTAAAAATACCTTGGAATACATCTTCGATTAGGTTCTTATCCGCTAACCTTTTGTCCAAATAACTATAGACTTTGTCTTTATATCGTAAATATATTACTTCAAAGGCCATATTCTCACCGTTCTTATAAAGCTCCATGAGCTTAGTATCCTCTAAATGTGAAAATGGATTTTCCATCCTCTACCTCTTATTACGACGAAAATGCCTATTTTGTGACAAAAACTTTTCAAAAGTACCCCGAGGGGGTATAACTATTTAAAATACTATAATTTTATTAAAAAGGTAAGTTTTTTGTCACAAATAGTGACTACCTTTCGTAATAGGTATTGAAGACACTTTTTAATGGGGGACTCTTATGCATAGGTTGATATTAATTTTAATTTTAGGCACCTCTTCCTTACCTTCATGGGGCCATGGTGATGAGGATCATTCTGAAATGAAGAAAGAAGTTAAACCTGTAGGCAGCGCAAATGATGAGCTTAAACAGAAATATATCCAAATTAATAAGCTCTATATTAAGACAGTTAAGCCTATATTTAAAAAATCGTGCTTTGATTGTCATGGAAACACAACTAACTATCCTTGGTATTATAAAATACCGGGAGTAAAACAATTAATTGATCATGATATAGAGGAATCTAAAAAGCATCTTGATTTTTCAAAAGACTTTCCTTTTGTAAGCCATGAGACACCCCTTAAAGACTTTGAAGCTATAGAGAAAACTATGAAAGATGGTTCAATGCCACCCTTACGTTACAGAATTATGCACGGAGACTCTAAGATAACTGAAGATGAAATGAAGCAGGTTGAAAAATGGATAAAAGAATCAAGAGAGATACTAAAATGATGAAACTTATTGTTGGTCTATTATTAATTAGCTCAATTGATGCTCATGCAATTACTTTTAATGAAGCAGTTAAAGCTCTTCAGGCGCATGAAAGTATTAAGGCCGTAGACTTCAAATCTAGGGCATTGAGTGAAGAAGCGGAGTTAAAAGGTTCTTGGGGCGATCCAAAGTTTAAAATAGCAGCTAAGAACTTTCCAAAAGATACGCTTGAGAAGGATCAAACTCCAATGACAGGAATTGAGTTTGGTATATCTCAAAAGATTGCTCTTACAACAAAGTATGGAAATATTGAAGATGCTTTTAAATCACTCGCTAATGCTTATCAGTTTCAAGCGAATGATAAAAAAGAAGCTCTTGCTAAGGGACTTTGGGAGATATTAATAATAAAAAGAAAAGTAAGTGAGGAGCTATCAATATTAAATGAAAATAATACCTGGATTTCAAAAATATTAAAAGTTAGTAAAAGACTTTATTCGACAGGAAAAACTTCTCAGCAAGCTCTGCTTGATATTGAAATTAGAAAATCAGAAATAGAAAGTGAGATAAATAATAAAAAGTATAATTTGTCCCAAATTGATGATCGTCTCCAGTACTTAATTGGAAGTACAAGTATTGAGACCACTTCAATTCCTTGGAGTACTTTGAAGTCCGTTTCTAAGAAAATAATAGACAATAGGGAGCTAGGGTTAAAAGAGAGACTAAAGGCAAAAGAATTAAGCCTAAGTGCCTCAAAGCTAAATTATGTTCCAGATTTAACCGTTTCATTGGGGTATACAAAAAGATCAAATATCGATGGCAATGGTGATTTCGTAGGGGCTGCAATAAGCTTCCCATTGCCTTTCTCTGGTGAAAAATACTCAAAACACGGTAAAGCAGTTCAAGAAAAATACATGGCGGTAAAGAACTATGAAAATTATAAGAGGCAAAAAGTAAGAGATATATCTGTGCTTGAAAAAGAAATTAAAAAACTTCTTGGAGAATTGAGCATACTTAAAGAAAGAACTATCAAGTTTGCAAGAAACTCAAGAGAAATAACTTCAAAATCATATGGTCTTGGAAATTCGACTTACGTTGAGCTACTTCAAAGTGAACTAAAACTACAAAAAATTCTCATGCACAAAGTTATGCTCGAAGCTAAGAGAGATATAAAAAGAGCTACATTAAAGTACGTCAAAGGAGAGCCTTTAAATGAGTAAACTAGTAAAAACAATATTTTTAATTTCGATACTTGTTCTAGGTGTCTCTTGTCAAAAAGATGATAGTAGTAAGTCTACAACTTCTAAAGATGGACATAGTCAATCAAAGTCAAAGGTTTATTATACGTGCTCAATGCACCCTCAAATAAAAGAGGATAAGCCCGGTAAATGCCCTATCTGTCATATGAACTTAACGAAAATTGAGATTGATGATGATGAGGATGATCTAGTCTCTGCTGTTGTTCCAGAAAAAGATATTTGGCAGTGTAAAGACTTTCCAGATGTAACAAGTGAATCAGAAGATGTTTGTCCAATGGATGGAACCCCTATGGTAATGAAATCTAAGGAAAATAAAGCAGCTAAAGTTGTTGCTAAGGTAAAGCTTAGAAAAGCTCAGTTGAAACATTTTAGCCCTGATTTTTTTCCAGTTACTTCGATGAAGATGACTAAGAAAATTAGACTTCTTGGTTCAGTTCTTCAATCTGAAGAAAAAGAAAGTAATATACCTGCAAGAATTGGTGGGAGAGTTGAAAAGGTCTATGTGAAATCAACAGGTAGTATGGTTAAAGTTGGTGACCCTGTCATTGATTTATATAGTCCAAAGCTTATTACTGCTGGAGAAGAGTATCTACTAGCTAGAAAAAGCTATACTAAAAGTAAGAGTAAAGAATTTAAGGACATGCTTAATCAAAGTATTGAGAGACTTAAGCTTTGGGGAATTAAAAGTTTTCAATTTGAAAAATGGTATAAAAAAGGAAAAATACCAAGGCAAATAACTATTTACTCCAATGCAACAGGTATTGTAAGAGTAAGAAATGCAACAGTTGGTAAATACTTTAAAGAAGGACAGAACTTTTTTGAACTATCAGACCTTGCGGATGTATGGGTTGAAATGGATGTTTACGAACATGATTCATCTCTAATAAAAATTGGCCAGAAAGTGGAACTAGAGTTTACTGCTATCCCCGGTGAAAAATTAGTTGGAGAGATAGACTTTGTTAATCCTGTTCTTGATAGAAAATCAAGAACCTTGAAAGTTAGAGCTACAATTGAAAATGCTTCAGGGAAATTAAAGCCCGGTATGATTGCAAATGCAGTATTAAACCTAGATATAGAAGGAATGCCTTTAGTTGTTCCTAGAACGGCGATTATTGATACAGGTAAAAGAAAAGTTGTATGGACGAAAGTTTCAGGTAAATCCTTTCAAGCAAAAACTATACATGCGGGATATGAGTCAGAAGGATATGTAGAGATTAAGCATGGGCTAATGGAAGGTGAAGAAGTTGTTATTGAAGGAAGTTTCTTGCTAGATGCTCAAGCACAATTATTTGGTGGATATGAGGACATGAAAGAGTCTAAATCATCAGGGCACAATCACTAAGGATAAATTATGATTCAGAATTTAATAGAACTATCCATTCGTAAACGCGCCATTGTTGTTGTTGGTTTTGTGTTTATCGCACTTATGTCTATTTTTAGTCTAAAGACGGCCAGAATTGATGCTATCCCGGATATTGGGGAAAACCAGCAGATTGTGTTTACGGAGTGGGCAGGTCGATCACCTAAGGATATTGAGGAGCAAGTAACATACCCTTTAAGTGTAATGATGCAAGGTATACCTGGCGTTAAAAATATTCGAGCGACATCAGCATTTGGTTTTTCGATAATTTATGTGATCTTTAAGGATGAAGTTGATTTTTATTGGAGTCGGAGTCGAGTTCTTGAGAAACTGTCTACTGCGACATCAGAGCTTCCAACCGGAGTCGTACCTAAGATGGGACCGGATGCAACTGGGCTAGGACAAGTTTTTTGGTATACAATAGAGAATGATAAAGACTCTAAAGAACCAAAGTCACTTGCCGAGCTAAGATCAATTCAAGATTTTTATGTTCGTTATCTCCTTCAAGGTGTTGAAGGAGTAAGTGAAGTAGCAAGTATTGGTGGCTTTGTAAAAGAATATCAAATTGATGTAGATCCAAATAAATTATTTGCATTTGACATTCACTTTTCAAAACTCATTAAGTCTATTCAAAATAGTAATATAGATGTTGGTGCTGAAGTTGTTGAGGATGGAGATAGAGAGTTTGTTGTTAGAGGTAAAGGCTTTTTTAAGAGTATTACTGATATAGAGAATGTCGTCGTTGGAGTTAAGAATAACTCAGCAATTAGGGTGAAGGATTTAGCAAGTGTAAATATTGGCCCCGGCTTTAGAAGAGGAGCACTTGATAAAAACGGAGTTGAGTCAGTCGGTGGTGTTGTCACTATGCGATTTGGTGAAAATCCAAAAGAAGTTATAGATAATGTTAAGGATCGATTAAAAGTAGTAGAGCAAGGACTTCCAAAGGGAGTTCGCTTAGTGCCTTTCTACGATAGAACAGAAGTTATTGAAAGAACTATTGGAACAGTTTATTCGGCATTAAGTCAGGAAATTATAATAACAGTGATTGTGATTTTACTTTTTTTACTTCACTTCAAATCATCAATCTTAGTCTCCCTTACTTTGCCTTTTGGAGTTGGGATTAGTTTTATATTAATGAAGTTCTTAGGCATTGATTCAAATGTTATGAGCTTATCAGGTCTTGTTATTGCCATTGGCTCTATGGTTGATATGGGGATAATCATGACAGAGAATATTTATTCTCACCTTGCAGAAAAACCTGATGCATCTAAAGAGGAGAGGATCGAGATTATTGTTAGATCAGCTCGTGAAGTAGGCCCTGCGATATTAACGGCCGTTGCTACAACAATCGTTACCTTTCTCCCCGTTTTTGGATTGGAAGGAAGTGAAGGGAAACTTTTTGGACCTCTTGCTTGGGCAAAAACATTGGCCATGTTCGGTTCAGTAGTTGTTGCAATTGTTTTAGTTCCTGCTCTTTCTACATATCTTCTAAAAGGGAAGTTGAAGCCAATAGAAAAAAACAAGGTGAGTTCATTTATAGTTGATACTTATAGACCAGCTTTGAACTGGATGCTTGAAAATAGAAAGATTTTCGTAATATTTCCAACGATTATATTTCTATTGGGTATGTTTGCATTTTCTAAACTTGGTAAAGAGTTTATGCCTTCTCTAAACGAAGGTGAAATACTTTATATGCCCGTTACAACTCCAGACGTGAGTATGACAAAAGCTAGAGAGCTATTGGCCTACACTGATAAAAAATTAAAGGAACACCCTTTAGTTGCTAACGCCATTGGTAAGCTCGGTAGAGCTAATACGGCCATTGATCCTGCTCCTGTGGCGATGTTTGAGACAGTAGTAAAGCTTATTCCTGAAGATGAGTGGCCAGACGGTGTTTCTATTTACGATATAATGAGTGAGCTTGACGGAGAACTTCAAGTTCCGGGTCTAGTAAATGCATGGCTTTTTCCAATTGAAAATAGAATAGCTATGATTTCAACAGGAATTAAAACTCAAATTGGAATTAAGATATTTGGTGATGATTTAAAAAAGTTAGAGAGCCTTGCTGCTAAAATTGGAAAAGAAGTAGAGAAGATTAAAGGTGCGTACGGGGTTTATGCTGAGCAAATTACAGGGAAACCTTATATCGAATTTGATATTGATAGAGTTTCCGCAAGTAGATATGGGATTAATACTGGAACTATAAATAAGATACTACAGACAGCAGTAGGTGGAATGACTATTGGCCAATTTTATGAAGGTCGAGAAAGATATCCAATTAGAGTAAGGTATAAAAAGGAACTTCGAGATCGAATTGATGAGTTAAAGAAAGTGTTAGTTCCAAGTCCTTTAGGACAACATATCCCATTGTCAGAGCTTGCTGATATAAATATTGTTACAGGCCCAGCTGCTATTCAATCAGAGAATGGAATGCTTAGATCTCTTGTACTTTTAAACGTTCAAGGAAGAGACTTAATTGGTTTTGTTGAAGAGGCAAAAGTGCATATTGAAAAAAATGTCGAACTACCTAAAGGTTATTCAATTGTTTGGGCCGGGCAATATGAGAGTCAGGTAAGGTCTAATAATAGATTAATGATGCTTGTGCCAATTGCCTTAATTATCAATTTGTTTCTTGTATATTTTGGGATCAAAAATCTTCGTAACGCTGGAATTATTTTTAGTGCTGTTCCCATAGCATTTGCAGGAGGATTAATTCTTCTTTGGATTGGAGGTTTTAATACTTCTGTTGCTGTATGGGTTGGATTTATCGCACTTTTTGGTATTGCGGTTGATGATGGGGTCGTTATGATGACCTATCTCCAAGAAGCTATAAAGACTCACAATCCTAAAGACTGGGATGGATTAAAAGAGTGTATTATTGAAGCAGGATCAAGAAGAATACGACCTCTCGTTATGACAACAACGACTACTGTTGTCGCATTAATACCTATAATGTGGTCAACAAGTACAGGAAGTGAAGTGATGAAGCCAATGGCAATTCCAACTCTTGGTGGAATGCTAGTTGAGCTTGTTACATTATTTATTGTACCTGTTGTGTACTCATATTTTGAACATAGAAGAATAATATTAGAACAAGGAGAAAATTATGTGTCCTAATTGTGAAAAGAAATTATCATTAAAGAAATCATTCTTAGTATTAAGTGTTGTTGCTCTTGGGCTGTTTGGAATGGAAAGTTATGCTTCTGATACTCATGGAAGTCATGATCATAGCAAAATGGATCATTCTAAGATGGATCATTCTAAGATGAAGAAGGGGGATCGAAAATCCCTGAGCGAAGCTGCAAAAAAATCGATAGTATTAGCTCTGGAAGCGAATGAGGCTCTCCATAGTTCATTTTTCAAGTATGATGCTAAAGTCGTTGAATCAAATGCCATGAAACTAAAAAAAGCAATTGATGCTATTGAAAACAAAGAAGTTGCAAAGCTTTTAAACTTCTCAAAAGGTAAACTAAAAGAAATTAAAGCTTCAAATGACAGAGAGGCAAATAATAAGAATTATCACCTCGTTTCTATGGCGCTGATTCATATTGTTAATAAGTATGACGTGGGATCAAAATATAATGCTTATTCTTGCCCGATGGTTAAAAAGAAATGGGTACAAAATAGCAGTAAGATGGCAAAGGTTCATAATCCTTATGCTCCTAATATGCCTCATTGTGGATCGCAAGATACAAAACATTAAGTTATATCCAATAGGAGGAAAAATGAAATTATTACTAGTGTCAGTTTTAGGGATTTTCTTTTTAAGTTCATGTGCTCATCATCATAAGGACGCAGGGGGACACCATCATCATAAGTGCAAGATGAAGAGTTGTTCAATGATGAATAAGGATGGAGCAGTTTTCAACAAACATTGTGCTATGTCTGTTTCAATGGGTGATATGCATGTTGAAGGCAAAAAAGATTTTAAAATTGAGCATGGAGGAGAAACATATTACTTTTCTTCTAAAGAAAAAATGAATCATTTTAAAAAGAATATAGAAAAGAATTTAACACGCGCTAGAGACAATTGGGGAGACTTTGAGAGAAGGTAACTAAACCTAAGATGCTGAGATAGACAAATGTCGTCTCAGCATTTAATTGTTGAACAGCGCGTTTTTCATCACTACGGTGTATGTAACATAGAATAATCTGAGTACTGATGGTAGTCACTTTGTTTTGTTTATCAAAAAATGTTTCCCTGAACATGTAGCTTAGGGAATGAAATAGCTCTGATGAATGGAGAGAGTGGGTAGCTCTCAAGATAAATTATATTAGATTGACCAAGTAAATTTGTTTTTATATGATTGTGCGATGTTTAAACGACTAGTTAGCATATTTGTTTTAATGAGCTTTGTATTTGGTTTATCAAATGAAGTCAGTGCTGTGTCTTTTGACCATGATGAGAACATTTCTATAAAAGTAGAATCTTCTCGCTCGTTTAGCACGTTTGCATCGAGTGATTGTGAAGACTGTCACGATGATGGATGTCATGATCATGATACACATTGTGCTCACCACTGCTCAGGATTACATAATTTAATTGAGAGTAAGCAGGCGATAAATTTGAATTATGCATCAGGCATAGATAGTAAGGTTACTTGGTATTTCAATTTTCATTACGATGAACCATTTCTTGATCCTTCACTAAAACCACCGCTCTTTTCCTAACTTTAATCTAAAATTCAAACGAGAATCGTTTCAATACAATTATTATTGTTAGGAAAAATAAATGAGTAATTTAAAATTTTACATTATACCACTATTAGCAAGCATTACTCTTGTAAATACCTCATTTGCAGACTGTAGTTTCAAAACATCGAATGATCTCTTGGAGAACTTCAAGACCCGTCATCCGCAAGTGATAAGTATGGAACAAACCCGAAAGGTTTGAAGAAAGTTCTCTTTAAGCTACTCGTCCGTCATATTATGAACAATACTATTTCAAAGCTTAGGAAGAAATTGACTCGTTCTGAAGGTGATCTAAGAACTTTGTGTAGCATTGAGGATGTTGACTCTATTTCACTGTAAGAGTCTTTTAATAAGATTTATTTTAAAGTTATGATTGAATATTCAGTCTCTCTGCTGTAAGTTAAGTGCTATGAATTTACTACTTCGCTGTGTTTTAATTTTAAATATTTGCTTAGCTTCAGGATTTTATTTCACTGGAAATTCATATAGTAATACTGAAAATATTGGACCATCTGAAGCTTCAATGCTTAACACCTCTCATTCAGTTAAGTCGCTTGCTACACCAAACGTATATAATGAAGGTCAATCTCAATCAGAGGATAATGACTGTTGCCAGGACTGTTTTGACTGTTCTACATGCTGCTGTAGTTTCTTAAATATAAACTCTTCTTCCTTAAAAATTGTTTTGAGAAAAATCAGTGTTTTAAATACTTTTGAGTTTATATTTAAAAGTACATATCTACTTGAAGTTTACAAGCCCCCAATCTCACTTGTCTAAAGAACTCGCTTAAATTATAAAGCGCAGCTTTGAATGCACATCTGTGTGTATATACACAATTTAAATAACTTTATTCTATTTAATAATATCCAGGAGGATATAATGAAAAGCTTTACCCTTATTATAGCAATTTCACTTTTTACTATTGGTTGTGCAAGCAAGTCAAAAATCAATGATAACTGTAGCAAATTGGCGAACTCGTCTGGCATAAAACAATGCAAAAAAAGTCACTCAACAACTGGTCGAGATAGAAGTTTTGAGCGCTTTGGACGTCATCGAATGTAGTTAGCTTGTTTTCGATTGGTCTAGAGACTAAGAAAGAAGTTTTTTAGATAGATACTTGTAAATAATTCTGAAGCTTATGCGAAAGCAAAATAAAGGAAGAGGAAAAAATTGATTTTGAATAACAATATATTTAATCATTTAGAATCAAACGTTATGTTAGAGTCTAAAGAGTTTATGATCTTGAAGAAAGAAGAAGTTCAAGTGCTCCCAAAGGCGAAGTTTATTCTTAATAGGACCTCGTGGGAGCATTTGTTCTTCTTTGACAACAACTTGTCGCTTTATGCTAATGAAAAGTCAGATTACTCTGACTTTTCATATCTTTTTTCAAAAATCTCATTAACTTCCCAGCATTTTGTTTTTCTAAACTTTTTGTTAAGGCGACCTTTTTTCTCTACACATTTATGTATTTTTTCAGGGGTCTTTTGTTTTTTACAGTGTTTTTGGCAATGCTTAACTAAATTCTCAGCGTTCTCATCAGCCGATACTGTTATCGAGAAAAGGCTTAAAGTTAATCCAATTAAAATAGCTTTCTTTTTCATTTTTACTCCTTGTAAGATTGTTTTGTTTGACTTGCTTTCATACTTACACTACTGTGTAAGTATGTACAACGTCAATATTGAATCAACAGAAATTTTTAAAGTCTTATCTGACAAAACCAGACTTAGAATCTTAAGAGTATTGGTCTCCATGCCTAATGAAGAAGCTTGTTTATGTGATTTAACCGATGCACTTTTAGAGCCTGAGGTGAATATTTCTAGACACTTAAAAATTCTCAGAAATACAGGGCTTCTTATGGCCGAAAAAGAAGGTCGAATGGTTTACCATCGACTAGTTCCAACTAAAGAATCAAAACTATTTTACAATATGATAGCAGCACTTCCTGACCCTGACGGTTATTTTAAAGAGGATCTTTCTAAGTTTAAAGTTGAGCTTAAAAAAAGATCATATGATCGTTGCAGAAGAAGTAGTGCTAGAAAAGGTAAAGATCAGAGTTTTGGAAAAGGATTTAAAAAATATGTATAAAATAATTTTGGCAATTATGCCCTTTTTAATATTTTCACAAACTGTATATGCTACCAAATGTAATGATCCTATTAAGTCTGCAAACGATTTCTACGTTTGTGCACTTTTAAAGGATAAAAGAATTACCTCGCTTAAGTTCAGTTCTCAAGAGAGAGAAGGTCGAAGTAAAGAGGCTAAACAAATTTTAAACCCTGAAGTAGAGTCTGAATTTAACTTTGACTCAAGTAAAAAACAAAGCATTTCAATTCTACAACCTATCGAAATTGGCGGAAAAAGATCAGCAAGAATTGAAATTGCAAATGCAAAAAATAATGAATCCTTAATAAATGATCAATCTATTAGAGCTAGAGTTGCGACCGAGATTTCACTGTCTTTAGTTAAATACAGACAACTTTTTATTAGAATTTCATTACTAGAAGAAATGAAAAGGTCTCTTAAGTCACTTACAAGGCGTCTAAAAGAAAAGGCTGTGCGTACACCAGAAGAAAAAACAGCAGTCATGATATTTTCTATGCAAAGTACAGTTTTAGATACTCAGCTTCTTTCACTAAAACAAAAATTTAAATTGACCAAAAATCTCTTAGAGTTGTCTTTTGGTCGAAATATCAAAAGGTCTGACAAATTAATATCTAAGGAAAGAAAAAGCTGGCCTGTCCTAAAGCATGACTTAGTAAAAGAAACATTTCGCAGCAAGTTGGCTCTAGCCTCCCTAGCTCAGATTAAAGGTGAATTTGAATATCAGAAAAGTAAAGCTTGGCCTGAAATATCTATTGGGCCTGTTATGGAAAAGCAAAGTGGTAATGATGCAGAATTTGGCGCAAAAATTGAGTTAGTACTACCCTTGTTTAATAGAAATGGCGGAGCGAAACAAGAGAGTCGCGCTAAGCTGTTTAAGATGCAATCACTTCACAGCAGAACTAAACTTAGGGAGTCGATTAAAATTAAAACATTTTTTGAGCAATACTATGATATTGCTCAATTCCTTAAAAGAAGCCCTTCTCAAAAGAATATAAAGAAGTCTATTTCTAAGTCACTAGAACTTTTTTCTAAGGGGATGATTCAGCCATCAGGTATTGTTGAAAGTTACCGCTCAACAATAGAAACACTAGAGGCAGTACAGGAAAAAGAGTTAAGTATTTATAGCTTGTACTGGCAGCTCCAATCATACTCAGGGGAAGTCCCAAAGGAATTTTTATGAAAAACTATTTTTTAATGATATTTACTATTTTCTTAATATTTACAGCTCAAGCAGAAGAAGAATCTAAATCAAAGGATCGAATAGGTCCGGGCAAAGCAGTTGCCGCTGCAAGTGACAAAGAAGGCTTTAAGCTATCTGAGAAAGCTATAACTAACCTCAATATATCTCTGAAAGAAGTAAATAGTACGGATATCACTGTGCCAAAAGACTCGGTTATTAGTTTTTTGGATTTCTATTCTGTATATAGGCTTCGAAATGGTTGGTATCGAGCTATAGAAATCGAGCCTACTTTTGAGGGAGATAAAGCAACATTTACCTCTAATCAGTTCAGAGCTGGAGACAAGATAGTGATTGAAAATAGCAGCCTCTTAAGGGTTGTAGAACTTGACGTGTTTGGCCCTGAAGCCGATGCATGTGTAGATTAAAATTAGGTAACTTAATATGAAAACACTAATATATTTTTCCGTTTATCACCGAGGAGTAGTACTTTTTGTAACATTCCTATTAGCTTTAGCTGGATGGTTCAGCTTTACTCAACTTCCAATTGATGCTGTTCCTGATATTACGAACACTCAAGTACAAGTTTTTGCTCAAGCAGGAGGACTTTCTGCTGAAGAATCTGAGCGATCAATAACCTTTCCAATCGAAAACTCTATGGGAGGAATTTCTGGAGTCAAGCAAGTTCGGTCAATCAGCCGTTTTGGCCTCTCTGTTGTGACAGTAGTTTTTAAAGATGGTTATGATATTTATAGAGCGAGGCAATTAGTATCCGAACGGCTTCAATCAATCTCATCTGATTTACCACAAGAAGTAGAACCAAATCTTGGTCCAATCTCATCTGGTTTAGGTGAAATATTTTTTTATGCACTTAAATATGAAAAATCTGATGATCAAGAAAAAGATCATTTTAAGCAATTGATGGAACTAAGGTCTGCACAAGAGTGGCTTGTTAAGCCAAGACTTCTTACTGTACCTGGGATTGCTGAAGTAAATACTATCGGAGGCTATGAAAAACAATTTCATGTTATTCCTGACCCTAAGAAGCTATTCCGTTTCGGAGTTAGTTTTTCAAGCATAGTTGAAGCATTGAAAAAAACCAATATGAACGTTGGTGGGGGTTATGTTCAACAATCTGGAGAGCAATTTGTTGTAAAGGGGCAAGGACTTTTATCTGACCTTGATGATATTAAAAATACACCGCTTAAACCATTAAACTCATTAACTACATTATTAGTTAAAGATGTTGCAGAAGTTAAATTATCATCGGAATTGCGAACAGGGGCTGCACTCGTCCGTGGAAAAGAAGCTGTAATTGGAACGGCAATGATGCTTCTTGGTGAAAATAGCCGTGATGTAAGTCAGCGAGTTGCGGAAAGAGTAAAAGAAATAGAGAAAACTCTTCCTAGCGGAATTAAATTGGAGGTTTTATACGATAGGTCGGATCTTGTTAATAAAACTCTCGGTACAATTGAGCACAACCTCTTAACTGGTGCAGGGTTAGTAATTCTTATATTGTTATTTCTACTTGGAAATGTTCGTGCCGCTGTTATAACTGCTGTGGTTATTCCACTTTCTCTTCTTTTAACATTTATTTTAATGAAGCTATTCAATATCTCTGGAAATCTATTGAGTCTAGGTGCCCTAGATTTTGGAATAATTGTTGACGGTGCTGTAATTGTACTAGACCACTGTGTACGAAAGCTTCACGATGCAGGAAAAGAATTAGGAAGACGTTTATCAAGAGAGGAAGTACAACGAACAATTTATGAGGCCACTGTTGAAATTCGTACCGCCTCTGGCTTTGGTGAGCTTATAATAATCGTAGTTTTTCTTCCGGTTCTTGCTTTGACTGGAATCGAAGGAAAAATGTTTCAACCAATGGCAGCAACATTTGCATTAGCTGTGTTCTGCGCATTAGCACTATCTTTTTCAACTGTGCCAGCACTTGCAAGTACTTTTATGAGTGGAAATGTAGTTGAAAAAGACCCTTGGCTCATGCAGCAAGTAGAACGTTTATATAAGCCTCTTCTTAACTATGCTATGAGATTTAAGCTGATAACAGTTGCAGTAGGTGCTCTTGCCATACTCTCAGGAATCCTACTTTTTAGTAGACTAGGAGGTGAATTTCTACCTCAAATGGATGAAGCATCGAGAACTATACAATTCGTTCGTCCAGTTAATATTTCTCTCGATCAGGCTATAAGATTTCAA
This sequence comes from Bacteriovorax sp. UBA1852, assembly GCA_002338505.1. Classification (GTDB taxonomy): domain Bacteria; phylum Bdellovibrionota; class Bacteriovoracia; order Bacteriovoracales; family Bacteriovoracaceae; genus Halobacteriovorax_A. Next base: position 2,730 of record DDIK01000015.1, on the reverse strand, counting down.
CAAAGATCAGAGTCTATTATAAATAAATTCCCACAAGTAAAGAGTGTTTTTAGCCGCATAGGAACAGCTGAGGTTGCTACAGACCCTATGGGTGTCAACTTAGCTGACACATTCATTACGTTTAAAGAAAGAGAAGAATGGCCAAAAGGTAAAGGTCAACCTGAAACTTGGAGTAAGCTAACTAAAGATATTGTAAATCGTCTTGAAGCAGAAATTCCTGGGCAGCGAGTCCTTGTTAGTCAACCTATTCAAATGCGCTTTAATGAGCTTTTAGAAGGTACAAGGGCTGATGTTTCGGTTAAGGTATTTGGTGATGATTTTGAGTCTCTAGTTGAAGTATCGGAACAAATAGCTAGTGTTATACGTACAGTTCCCGGTGCTGGTGATGCTGAGACAGAGCTGCAAGGTACATCTCCGATACTTACTGTTACTCCTAACCAAGAAATTTTAGCTTCTCTTGGAGTACCTAAAGGTGAAATCCTTGAGGCCATAAGCATTGCAATGGGTGGTGAAGAAGTTGGGCACATCTATGAAGGTGTTCAGAAGTTTCCAGTCTTAGTTCGTCTTGATGAAAAAAACAGGTCAGATCTGAATGTAATCCGTTCATTACCTGTGGAGCTTGGAGAAAGAAATCTTGTTCCGTTAAGTCAAGCTGCGACAGTAGAGTTTGACGAAGGATACGGGCTTATTAATCGTGAGCAAACTAAACGTAGAGTTGCAGTTCTTATTAACCCAAGGGGAATTGATACTGAATCGTTTGTACGCGCAGCTCAAGAAAAAGTTGAAAAAGAGGTAAAACTTCCTCCTGGAACTTACTTAGAGTGGGGAGGAAACTTCAAGAACCTTATTCAGGCAAGAAATCGTTTGGCCATTTTTGCACCATTAGCATTGCTTCTTGTATTAGCAATGATATACATGGCATTTGGAAGTGTCCCACAGACAATTCTAGTCTTTATGGGAGTACCTTTTGCTTTAGTAGGTGGCGTTCTTGCTCTAAATATAAACGGTCTTCCTTTTAGTATTTCGGCAGGAGTCGGCTTTATTGCATTATCTGGTATCTCAGTTTTAAATGGTGTAGTTCTTGTAAATTGCTTTAATGATTTAAGAAAAACGGGTCAAAGAGGTGTTGATTTAGTAAAACGTGGAACTGTTTTAAGAATTCGTCCAGTATTAATGACGGCACTGGTTGCAATGTTTGGTTTTGTTCCAATGATGCTCTCAACTAGCGTAGGAGCTGAAGTTCAAAGGCCATTAGCTTCAGTTGTTATTGGGGGATTGTTTTCATCGACAATCTTAACCTTAGTTGTATTGCCTGTTTTATATTTGATGTTTGAGAAGTTTATGGAACTTCCAGAAGAAAAAATAAAAATAAAAATGTAAATGTAAATGTAAATGTAAATGGGTGCATATCTTAAGGGTGCTCTTTAGTGAAGATAATTCACTAATACATTCTTAAGGTATAATATGAATAAATGAGTCGTCTCTGATGATATTTTTAATGCTCCTTGGAGTGAAGGGGATGACACTGTTAATAGTTTGGCAAGCAGAGGTTCTTAATGAATGAAAAATTAAAAAATAGCTTCTATGAACATATAGAGAAGGCTAAAGTATTAATTGAGTTGGGTAAACTTGATGATGCTTTCTCTAGTTTGGAAGTCGCTCATATCTTAGGGCAACGTTTTGTTGTGCCTCATACACTATCTCATTTGTATATGTTGAAGATTGGTTTATTAAAAAGAGATATAAAAGAAGTATTAGGACAGCTATTTAGAATACCTACAGGTTTTCTTGGATCTCTAGTTGGAATCTTACCAACGGGGAATACTGGTGGGAGTAATGTGTCACCATTTAAAGAAATGAAAATTTCTGACGAAATAAATGAACTTATGAAGTAAATATTGATAGCGTTATGTGAGAAAAAATGAAGAAAAGTATAATAAAAATTGTTAAGATGGACTGCCCTTCAGAAATTAAAATGATTGAGGGAATGATGGAGAGTTTAGATGCAACTGCCAAAATGGAGTTTGATTTAGATTCAAGAATTGTGGATTTTTACCATAGTGTTGATAGCCAGCAAATCATAGACTCTTTAAAGTCTATTTCTCTTCCCGGTGAATTAATAAGCTCTCAAGAGGTTTCAGAAAATGATATTCCAGATATCGCACCTAGTGTAGAAGCGAAAACGCTAAAGTACCTACTAGGTATAAATCTTACGATGTTTGTTGTTGAAATCATTTTAGGATTTTATGCTGAGTCTACAGGGCTTCTTGCTGATGGGCTTGATATGTTAGCTGATTCATTTGTGTATGGTTTAAGTCTTTATGCCGTTGGAAAGTCGATTGCAATGAAGCATAAGGCGGCATATTTTAGCGGAATTATGCAAATCTCTCTTGGCCTGCTCTGCTTGGTCGAGGTCGGTCGAAAATTCTATTTTGGGAGTGAACCACTTTCAAATTATATGATCGTGGTCTCAGTGGTTGCACTTTTTGCGAACCTTTGGTGCCTTGCTTTAATTCATAAACATAAAGACGGTGAAGTTCACATGAAGGCCAGTTGGATATTTTCTGCTAATGATGTAATCGTTAATACTGGGGTAATTATTTCTGGTGTGTTAGTTTATTTCCTAAAAAGTAATGTACCAGACCTTCTAATTGGTGGAATTGTATCTCTTATTGTTATCAGAGGCGGAATTAGCATAATTAAGTTATCAAAAATCAAGAAAGCAGAGCC
>DDIK01000210.1 GCA_002338505.1 Bacteriovorax sp. UBA1852 | reverse complement strand
ATGCATTAAATGATGTTGATGGTGCTGTAGATTATGGAAATTATGATGATATTTCATTTGCTGTTAAATATACAGATGAAACAGTTAGAGGAGAAGGCTTCTTTGTTTATTTCGATTCTGAATTCAGTGAATACGTAGCTGTTGATATTGATTATTTAAGAACAATCGAATACTGGGACTACTACTCTTCAAATACAGGCCTAGCTGATACTTTTAGAACAATTCAAGATGATGATGAATACATTAATGACCTTATTGGTGATGGTGATGGTCTTGATTATGAGATTGTCGACTACTTTGATACTGATTACTATACAGGCGAAGACTTCTATATTGGATTTGATTCAAATGAACTTTACGAAGATGAGGCAGACATAGCTGATACTGGCTTAGCCGTCGCGAATGAAGAAGAGAAGCAACTCTACAACAAAGCATCTTCATACTCTGTTGCCTTCAAAATACCTATGGACAAGGCCTTATCTCTAGCTTCTTTAGAAAAAGAATTAAAGCGTATGGCCGCTGATGCTACAAATGGTGAGCTTAGTGAAGATGATACTGAAGCAATGATTACAAACTTCGAACACTTCACTGGAGTGTCAATGGTTGAGTTTAATCAGGCTAAAGAAGATGGGACACTTAGAGAGTCTCTAGTTAAAGAAGTAAAAGCAAATATAGGAACAGATTCTTCAGACTTTGAAGACCAGGTACTTTCTCAGGTTTTTGATATCTAATTGTTAGTTTATTTAATTATTACAGGGGAGCTCTAAAAAGAGCTCCTTTTTTTTGAAATGTATAAGAGGTACGTATGAAGTTATTATTACATTTGTTAATTACATTCTCGCTAAGCTTTAATTCTTTTGCTCTTAATAAAACTGAGTCCAATCAAAGCCTTCAGGAAATAATAAAGAAGTATGATTATTTGCTAAGCAGTCATCCAAATGCACATATTGAAAGTTTTCGAAAGAAAGCGATTCGTGATTTTGACGAAGACTTCTCTCGTCTTGTCCAAGGTCGTAGTCTCCAAGAACTACGTAATCAAGCGTTGATTATTGTTGCAAAGGTTCCAAAGGATGATAAGAGAGCTGAACTATCTATGATGATTAACCATGGATCAAAGAGTGATTTGATTAGTCTTTTGAAAAATAAAGCATTCATAAGAGATGCCTTTCAAGGTGAAGGTGCAAACTTTACTAGTTCGCAAGTGAGTTTTTCTAGTGTTGTGGGTGCCTTACTTGTTGTAAGCCTAATATATGTCATTATTGATGAAATTTCAGAAGCTATTAATTATGAAGTATTCTCTAGCTACAGTACTTACGCAAGCTTTAATTCATTTACTGGTACTTGTGAATACTCATATGTTAGTAGTTACGAAAAAGAGCTCATGAAAGAAGATGCACGTCAAAGTTGCCTTGCCCTTGCAAAATACCCTGAGACCTGCAGATTCCATGAGTATGGGAAATTTAAGACTTATGAATATACTGAGTATCATTTCGGTGAAGATCGATCGATATACTCATGCTCTGTAAATGCTCAATTTAAATCCGATAGAGAAAAATAGCATTTAGACCATATAGAAGTGTCTAAATTATAGACACTTCTATAATTAAAACAATTTAACCAAATAACTAATCTCTGTGAGTTATAGTATTGCATGTCAAAAATTTTACTTTGCATATTCCTCATTTCACTAAGCTTTAAAAGTTTTTCAAAAACTTCTAAGGTACCTCTTGATAACTCGACAAATATCGCAATAGATCTTACTCATCCTGACTATGGTAATCTCTATCCCGAAGAGCTCGAGGAGATGCGGGACTTAGGCGAGGATATATCCTTATACGAGCCTAGGACCAATGTTTTTTATGTCGGAGAGGATACCTCTCAAGATAGAGAAAAAGATCTAGGGATTAACGCCCATAATGATCAATCCTTTAGTTTTGTTGACGTCATTAAGTCTCCTAACGGAACAATGAGATTCAATGTTAGAGACACGAACGGGAAACTCTTTCAAGTGACCTTGTCAAAGAAGCTTCATACACAATTACTAAGAAAAAATCTTTTTAGAAAGTTAGGTTATAAGATTCCCGCGAGTAAGTGGCTCACTGGAATTAAACTAAGGTTCAAAGATAATGATCAAAGAGACTTATTTAAAGATAAACAGATACCTTTTCTATCGAAAAAATCAAGTGATCGATGGGTTAGAGATGTTAGTGAAAAAGAACTTTATATTCAGGATGTCTTAATTAAAGATCTCAGTGTTGTTAAGAAAGCAGATTTTTCTTTTTCGGCTGACAATGAGACATATGAGAGACGCTCTCATAGGTCAACCCTGATTCCATACTCTTTTTTAGCTTATAATGAAAGTATAAATGCTTTTTCTCGTACAATGATAAGACTATATGATGGTGATTATATATTTAAACACTATCAAGAACAGACAGTATTTAATGCAAGTCTTGATGATATTTACTGGATCTCACGTAAGTTGGGAGAGCTAACTTTTGATGACCTAAAAGAAGTCGTCGACTATGCATATTTTCCTGAGCCTATAGATGCTATTTTACTCGAAAAGCTAGTTTATAGAAGAAATCATCTTGTGAAAACTTTGAGGCTTCCTTACGAACCTTTTGAGATCCCTGAGGTTAAACATAAGAAATATAAAAATGGTTTTTTAGAAAAAATTGATTTTCCGCACTATGCTACTGACTTCACATCAGATCGGATGGAGAGTCCTTTTGATGATCTGCTTTCTTTTGGTCTTGCCAATGGACAAGAGAGCTTAATAAGTGGAACCGTAAAAAAACTCAACACATTTATAAGTGCTTTTAATTTATCAGAAAAAAGATCTGATTGGGTTAAAGAGGACTTCCTTGAGCATAAGGATTACGCCGTTGAATACTTCGTTGAAAATGGTAAGTTCCCAACTCTTCCATTTGACAAATGGATTAGTCCTACTCTTAATGGTGGGTTAATTTTAGGACGAGATGTCGTCATCGGGCCGAGCCTTGGTACAGATAATTTAGTTCAAATGGCAGATAGCTTTGGATATTATTTCAGTTATGGTGCCCATGTTGGTCTCGAGAGAATATTTGAAATGAATATTTCAGGTAGTTATAGTATGAACAAGCAATACATGGTTAACTTTAGTCACATCAAACCGTTGAATAAAATCAAAGCAGTTTTTAATACAGATTATAAGAATATTTTAGTTGGCATCTATAAAAACAAAATACAGTCGAAATTAGAGTCTGCAGTCAATTCAAGTCAGGACGATGAAGATAAGAGAAAGAAAGTCGCAGCTGATGTTATGAACTTCTTTGATGAAGAGTTTAAGTCTGGTGAATCATTGATTATATCTGAAAATTCTATTCCTGGTATTAATGCTTCGATCTCATTACCTCTTTTCAATGCTTTTACAGCAAAAGGAAGCTTTGGACATAGAACAAAAGAGTTAAAAAGAATTCATATTTACAGGAAAAAAGGTGATGTTTTTCAGGTCTATTTTGATGATGCAAATTTACGTGAGCTGATTTATCGAGGACGACTAAATTATTTGATACCTCTCCTTGATTATGAGGGGAAGTCTTTGTCGGGATCATATGGTGCAAAAGTTTTTAATCTTAATCTTGATAGTAATTTGAAGCGAAATCCAGATTTCTTTAAAAATGCAAAAGCGCTCCTCTCAATTATGGATAAGAGAAATTTGAGTGAGGTTGATAAAGAGGCGATAAGTATCTTTAGTACAGTCTCAGATAAGTTAAACCAGCTTAATCTCTTGTTTCTTACGAATAAGAGACTAAAGAAACATTCTAATCTCTATATAGAAAAAGAAGGACGAGATGATTCTAAATTTATAGCAGCTTCTCACGGTAGTCAAAGAGGTTTAAATTTTGAAGATCTTGCAATGAGAACTTTAAATTATGTCTTATATGAGTTTATTAATGAAATAGATCTCTTTCTTACTCCAGACCCCCACGAAGAGCCTTTTAAGACAATTTTTGGTAGCTCTAGAACTGTTGATACTGAGTTTCATGCAAAATATAAAGATTTAGATAAGTCTGGATTTGATAATCTCTCTAATAAATATATTGTAACTTCTTTCACCGATGAAGGTAACTCCTTAAGTGCTCGTAAACTTAAAAAGAAACTACAAGGCGTTAATGATGAAACTGGATTAATTATTTATGAAGATGGTGATTATAAAGATTTGGGTAAGTTGAAATTATACAAAATTGAAACGAAGGTTCATTTATACGATGAAGCTGTCAAAAGGCTATACCATCTAAATAGTCGAGATATTGATAAGCTTGCTAGTCATCTAAAATCTAGTGCCAATAGCTATTCTTGTAAGAGTGCTATTACAACAGCAAAGAAACTTCATTGTGGAGATTTTACTTATATCAAAAAGCTCAAAGCAGATTGCGATGAATTTTATAATAATGGGAAGTTCTTTGAAGGTAATAAATGCATTGCTAGCTTTGCATATTTTCTTATGAATTATAATGAAATTAATATTATTATTGATCTTTTCGGTCTTGAGAATGTCTTTGTTGAGTCATCTGCAAACGGTTTTCGTGAAGATAAAGAAGCTGTCTATAGGCCCTTGGTGGGAAATACTTACGGGCGTATAAATTCTGCTCATAAGAATGGTCCTTTCAATTCTCTTTCGAGCTTTTTAGAAATTCTAAAAGGTGAACTTAGTGGATCTTGGCTGAGGTATCGTTTATGAGTGTTCGAATTTATTTTATTGCTCTATTTATTTTAACAAATATAACTGCAGCTTCTGATAGCTCTCAGTGGTTTATTGAAAATAAGGGTCAAAGCTATGAGCGTCGAATTGGCGAATATGAAAGAATATCAATCTCTGGTGATGTAGGCATTGATATCAATTATAGAAGTAAAATCAGTACTGATAATAAGACTATCGTCGCAATTTTTGACTCTGGTGCTGATACAGGGCACCCTGCGATAAGCGATAATATTTGGCGCGATCCAGATTGTCGCTCTAACGATCAGACCTCATGTCGAGGATTAAATCTTATTGATAATAATTATGATGTTACCGACGAAATAGGTCACGGAACTCACATTGCTGGAGTGATTGCGGGTAAGAAATATAAGAATACAAGAGGAATCGCTCCTGAAAACATCAGCGTTTTACCTATTAAAATTAAGAAAAATAAGTTTGATAGTTTCATTATTAGAAAAAGACTTCTTTCTGATCAATTTGCTGCTGGTATCAAATTTGCTGTTGAAAAAGGTGCGAAAGTCATAAGCATGAGTTTTGGGCTTCCTAAGATTTTAGAGACTCCTAGGCTTAAAGAGTTCTTTAAGTATGCCTTAGATAGAAATGTTCTTATCGTCGCAGCTGCTGGTAATAATGGTAAGAACAAGCCCGTTTTTCCATGTAACTACAAGCATGTCCTTTGTGTGGGCTCCCATGATAATAGAGGAAAAAGGCTAGAGTCTAGTAACTTTGGTCATGTTGTCGATATCTATGCACCAGGCGAAAATATATTATCCTTGATTCCTCAAAATTTAGAATCAAGGATTGCAAGAGTGAACGGAGTCGACTTAAAGTCAGGTACTTCATATGCTGCGCCAATGGTTGCTTCACTCGCCGCGCTTCTTTATAGTTTAAATCCAGCGGAGAGCCCATTGGTTATCCGAGAATTTATAATTAAATTTTCTAAAAAAATTAACAATATAAATATCGTAGACTTTGATAAAACTATTAGTGCCTATAAGTCCTATTTGAAAACTAGGGAAACTCATCTGTTCTCTCTTAATCTTAAGAGAATTTCTGAGCAAGTGGTCGTAGGTAATCAGGTGAAATTTGCTATTGATCTTCATCATTTGAATAATGTCCATGAGATTAAGGTAGATGTTTTAGATCATGATAATAATTTGAATCTAGCACTTCACAGTGTTGAGAAAGTTTCTTCTAAGTTATCGCGCCTATGGTTTATATCAAAGAAACTAGATTTGGAAATGAGCTCAATGAACTCTTTTCATTTCGATGTCAATGATAGATCTTTTTCTGTCGATCTAGACTTAAGTATCGTTGCCCGCGGTAGTGAGAAAGTAAGTCTTAATGATCTATCGCTTAAAGAATCTTTTCAAAAGTCGCTCCATCTTAATAATAGTCTTCTGATTCCGGTTAAAGATTATCTGGTTAATAGTGTTGGTAAAGAGTTCTTTTTAAAGAGCGAGAATCATGGCTCTATTACTCTTATAGGTACAGATGAAAATAGCGCAAGTGTGCGTGTGCTTAAGTTTAAAAACCAAACTCTAGTTCGCTCCGTCCTAAGGGTTGACGTTAACTTGGATGGTAAGCTTGATTATTTTATCTATGGAACGGATAAGAAGAGGTCTCATTATAAATTTATGTTCTTTAACAATGATGGGGCTCCTTTATTTAAGGGAATGAACGAGTGGTATCTTAAGGCACAAAGATTTGGGGGACTTAACTTTAATAGGGGAAAACCTAATTTTCAATTTATTAAATACAAGTCATCATTAGGAGATATTCTCGTACCGCTAGTATTGAGAACGCATACTCTTAAAGATGCTTCAAACTCTCGAGATATCCTTAACCGAATCTCTCAGAGATCAAAGTTAAGACCTTATTTCTTTCAGCCAAAATTTGATGAACATAGAACTCTTTTAAGTATCGAGAGCATGGAGAATTACGACTTTATCTCCAATCTACGGGAGTCTTTAAACCTTGCTTACTATGACGATATTACTGTTACAGCTCTCGTCCCGCAGTCTCGTGATGAATATCTGAGCGGTAAAGTTTCATTAATTTATTCTATTGGAGAAAATGCCGCTAAAAAATCATATGAGGTAGTTTTTGATTCTATCGCTTCCTATAAGACTACTTTTATTACTGATAAGTTTTTACAAGGAAACAATGTTATAAGGCACCGTGTTCGTTCCTCTTCTCAATTTTCAGATAGACTGACTTATTCTAAAAGATATCAAAGAAATGTTGTGAGAAATTACACTGTTAGCCCTCAAAGATCAGTATTCATTAATACAATGTCTTGGAGTGATCCAATATCAGCTGTCATTGATGTCTTTGAAGATGATGTAAAGCAGACAACCTTTCTAGAGACTAGGTATAATATATTTTCGCATGTTATACAAAATGGGCGAAGAATTGTTTCAAAATATCCGATTAATAGAGAATCAAGCTTTCCTGGTATGTCGTTTTCTTCGAGCTTTAAGCCTATCTATCACAAAGGACAACCAAGTATTTATATGGCTACGCAGTCTGTTTTTGGTAAGTCTGTAGGCTTCTTAACTCTTGATAATAACAATCTTGTTCTTAAGATAAAAAATAATTTCTCAGTGAGAGAAAATTGCGCTTCTCTAGGTGCTTTTGACTCGCGAAATGGGACAATGGTTTATTATCACTGTTTTAATGAAAATCAGCATTGGATAGAGCATAGTACTCTCTAGTATTATTTACTTAAGGGAATAAGATAAATAGATGTTAGGTAAACTTCTGATTCTTTAGAGCTTATTTCTGTCTGATCAAACTCTTCAATAAATTGATTCATTAGTTCCTTCAGTCGTGAATGTGCTCGTTCAATTTCATCTTTTTTTACCATGATCATTCTGTATTCAAGTATTCTCTTACTAAGCTGTGTCTCATAACTTAGTTCTGCCATTTTTAGGAAATCTTTATGAAGACTTTTAAAATAGTTCTGTTTAGGCTTATTGAATTTAAAACTTTTATTAACTCTGAGTTGATTATCACTATAGTTTAGAACCCCTTCTTCTTTCATATCTCTTAAGACGTGACTTATATTTTGATGGTCTATTTTAAATCTTAGCTTAGACTCTAACCAAGATTCTTTATCCTTGAAGTCTGTCCACTTAACGGCCTCCCTAAGAAATCCCATTTGCCATTTAAAACTCAAAGGTCGTTTCGACTCATCTAGATCAGACTCCTGTGTATTATCAAGCATCAGCATCATCATTGATGAATCATTTTTTGCAGTCTTCGCAATATTTACGAGCTTTTCAAAGTATGAAGATTCTTCTTTTTCGAGATTGAGATTCTTTATTAGTTTTTCTCTTAAGCTTGGCCCTGGGCTACGCTGTCCTTTCAAGACCATCGTGAGACCAGAGACACTAGAGAGACCTAATTCTTGGGCCCAGATCTTGTAAGTATACTTCTTATTAACGATCTTTCGATATTCATAGATTGCGCTTAGATACTCTCTGAAGTCTTTAAAATCGCTGATATCAGGTTTTGCTTTACTGTTCATAATCTACTTATCGTAATATATTTGTAAAATTTCACCTTTTTTGTGAAAAAAGTCACTAAATTCCAATAGATAGGTAAAAAAGTAATACATGACTATATTGTTTTGAAGTAACGGAACACTAATGTCATAACATCGTTCTAACAAAAGGACGATGATGAAAATCTTTGTAAAACTATTCATTTGTGTAACTATTATCTTGAATACATATGGATCTCTTTTTAAGAGAGATACCGGATGGGCCGGAAATTACAGCGAGGATTATGTTCAAGAAAAATTGATGGAAGTTCTTCAATCGGATTTTTCTGCTGCCTGTCTCAATAATCAGAAAAAAGTTGAGAATGAAGTCAACTTTCACATTATCAAGAATGAGTCTTCATTTAGAACATTTATTAAGAGAGACCTATATGATTATAAGGTTGGTGTTGAATATTTTGACTACTATACTGATGAGCCAATATATACAGAGTTTAAAGTGATTACCGCGTTATCACCATTTAATGGAAAAGTTATTGTTCACTATGTTGATGAGCCTCATTATAATTGTCCAGATTATTAAAGGCTTTAAAGCTATGGAAGTTAGGATGATTGTCTAAGTGTTTTATCGCATAAAAAAAGCAATCATCAATTGTTTTGAGAACCGCAGATATTTGGTATTGGAAATTACTTTCTTTTATAAAATCTGGTAAAGAGTTGAGTCCTAGTTTAAACCCAATCTCTGAAGTTGTTCTTAGGTTATTTGAAATAAAAGGTCCTTGGCTAAGAGAATACTCTTTCATACCGATTCTCTCATCTTCAAAAACATATATATTCCATGAGCCAGTCGTCGAGATATTAACTTCAATATACTCAGTAGAGTTCTTATTTTTTAAAAAAAGCTCAAAGCATGTCTCTTTCCAAAGATTGTGTTCTCTTAAATTGTCTACAGATTTGCTGTCACTGTATAGAAGATTTTCTAGTCCTTTTGAAAAGCTAAAAGTTACATTCAAACTCTCGCTATCTTTAGATAATAGTGCTGAGAGTTTGAATGGACTTGTCTGACAAAAACTTTTAAGCTTACATTCAATCTTCAATTTTAAATGAGCCTTTATCTTTAGAGTTTGATGCCATCGCATTTAAAAAGTCTATAGGCAGTGGAAAGAATGTTGTTGATTTTCCTTCGCCAACAGATATTTCTTTCATTGTGTCGAGATATCTTAGGATAATTGCATTTCTATTTTTATCAAGATTTGCAGCTGCCTGCGCGAGTCTCTCTGAAGCTTCAAGTTCACCTGATGCTGAAATAATTTTAGCTCTTTTCTCTCTTTCTGCTTGGGCCTGTCTTGCCATTGCTTTTTGCATCTCTATCGGTAGATCAATTGCCTTGACTTCGACGGCTGATACTTTAACTCCCCATGGCTCTGTTTGTTCATCAATGATAGTTTGTAATTTAGAGTTTATTTGATCTCTATGAGTTAGGATCTCATCAAGCTCGTATTGACCCATGACAGACCTCAGTGTCGTTTGAGCAATTTGAGCTGTTGCCATGAGGTAATTCTCAACAGAGATTACAGCTTTTTCTGAGTCGTGTACCCTGAAATAAGCGACGCCATTAACTTTTAATGTAACATTATCTTTTGAGATTATGTCTTGTGATGGAATATCCATTGCAACTGTTCTAAGTTCAACTTTATCCATTTTCTGCAGGCCAGGTATAAGGAAGATGAGTCCTGGGCCTTTTGTTCCTGTATAACGTCCTAGGAAGAATACAACGCCTCTTTCATACTCCTTAAGAATCTTCACACTGCTGACTAATAGAAAGCCTATAATAATAATAAATAAAAATACTGGTGACATAGAAACTCCTTAAGCTTTGTTATAAAACCAACGGCTAATTTCATTTCTTAACCATGTGATTTCTTCTTGATTTACGTTTTCTGACTTAGCCAATGCAAATAGTATTGAACAGATTGCACTTAAACTTAATTTCTTCTTCATATTTCATCCTCTGTAATTTCTTGTTCGATTGTATATGTCATATCATCATTTTTACAGATGATCTTTATCTTGTCTCCAATGTTGAGATTCTTCGGTCCCATCGCTCGCCAGTATTCACCGTGTGATTTCACAATGTACTTGTCACTTTCTAGGACTTCAGTAATCGTGCCATGTTGGTTAAGTTGACTATTAAACTTCTTAACACCCATTGCCTCTCGACTTTTCATAAAGATATAGCCAACAATTACGAGAAAAGATGAGATGGCGGCGACAGTTGCAAAAATTATTGAAAATGAGACTGATAAGTAGGAGTCATCTGTTCTAAAGAGAAACATTGAGCCACTAATTAAAGATGCAAGTGCAGCAAGCGATAAAATACCGAAGCTTGTTATATAGATTTCAAGAATTAGTAGTACGAAGGAAAGAACAATGAGGCCAAGAGCGCCGAAATTTAACGGCAGTACTTGAAAGCTAATTCCTGCCAGCATGAGAAATACAGCTCCTAGTGCTCCTGCAACGATTCCACCAGGTGCTTGAAACTCTAAATATATGAGCGCAGCGCCAATCAGAAAAAGAATATATGCCAGATTTGGAGAGCTAAGGATATTTAATAACTTTTGGCCTAAGTCCATTTGTGCATGATTGATTGCCACAGTCTCTTTGTTGAGCTTAAGTTTAAAGTTCTCGTTTTTTACAAATACTTTCTGCCCATTTAATTTAGTAAGTAGCTCATCAACGTCATTGGCAATGAAGTCGATTGCTTTCTGTGCAAAGGCATCTTTGGCAGTATAGCTCATTGCCTCTTCTATCATTTTAGTAAAAGGTTTATGATTCCTACTGTGGCTTTGAGATTGTGCCTTAACAAGTGAGACAATATCATTAATTGCTTTAGATCTGAGGTCACTTTCTTTCATGTCTCCAGTTGTATTAATAGGTGTTGCCGCACCAATATTAGTACCTTGTGCCATTGTTAGAATTGTTGCGCTACTGGCTATTATTGCTCCAGCGCTTGTTGCAGATGAGCCCGAAGGCCCTACCCAGATAATGACAGGCTTTTCGCTACTGGCGATAAGGCTTATGATCTTCTTTGTCGTGGAGACTAAGCCTCCAGGGGTATTCATCGTAATAAGAACCAAGTCTGTATTCTTATTGTGTTTTTTAAAGTTGTAGGAGAGGTAGTCAAATGTTGCTGGATTAACTGATGAATTAATTTCTAGTTTTAAAATATTACTAACATTATAAATTTGAGCTCCACCTGATTCTTGCTTTCCTAGAATAGGAGTTTTAAGAAAAAGTAAAAACGAAATTGCGATAAGCTTAAATAAATGATAAATCATATATCCCTCAAATTAACAGTTAAGGAGTTTCATTGTCTCAGTTTAAGATAGTATATTCTAATTTTCTCAATCCTATAAGAGACAAAAGATGTGATTTTCTTGAGAACCATGCGTTAATCTCAAAAAAATATAAGAACGGATACAAAATCACTGACATCTGCACCTATAAACAAGCTCAAGAGTTCATAAAAAATAAAAAATCAGTAGAAGAAATTGATCTACGCTCTAAAGTCTGTGCTCCAGGCTTTTATGATACCCACTTTCATTGGGTTCAAGATGATGTGAGAGAGATGCCAAAGGATAACCTCCTCGATTGGCTTTCTAATTATACTTGGCCTTATGAAAGAAATTTTAAAAATAAAACTTATGCAAATAGTAAAGCAAAGGAATTTGCAAAGAAGATTTTTGATGGCGGCACTATTGGTGGCGCCTGCTATGGCTCTATTCACAAACATAGTGTTGATAGTGCCTTTAAGCATTTTGTCGGTGATTACGTTATAGGTAATGTTTTAATGACCATGAATTCTCCAGACTACTTAAGCCAGTCTGAAGCTGACGCCAAAAGACTTGTCACAGAGCTATCTCAAACATACAAAAAGAAATATGCTATGACGCCGCGATTTGCAATCACAACAGACCCTAGGACAATGGCCCATGGCGCCAGAGAGGCAAAGCGAAATAAGTCATTTATCCAGACACACTTAAGTGAGACACTAAATGAAATAGAATTTGTCTTATCTATTTATAAAGATATTCCTGGTTTTGAAGATGTTAAATCGTACACTGAAATTTATGATCGATGTCATCTCTTAGGGCCTAAGACAATCATGGGCCATGGGATATACTTAAGTCCTAAAGAGCTTAAAAGACTCGTTGAAACTCAAACTTCTGTTGCTCATTGCCCTACATCAAATGCTCCCATTAAGGACAAAGGTTTAGGTTCCGGGTTATTCGACTTTAGAAGAGCTAGTCGATATAAATTAAGATGGTCACTAGCATCTGATATTGGCGGTGGTCCGTACCTTTCTATGCTTGACGTGATGAATTCTTTTGTTAATCAAAATAATAAAAATGATAAGGGATCGACCTCATACGTTCAGGCCTTATTCAGATCTACTTTAGCTGGGGCTGAGCTTCTTGGGCTCGAGAATGAAAGCGGTAATTTCCAAATAGGTAAGTATCTTAATATGATTTGCCTAGGAGATATGCCAAAGTCTAAGAATTTAGATGCTGAAACTCTAATAAGAAAGCTTGTAAAAAAACCTGCTAAAAGTCGCCATCTCTATTCAGACCTTGTTGAATCCTGCGCCTATCGAGGCGTCTTTAATTAATCTAAATATCAATATATTTTAAAGATTCTTGTTGCTTACCTAAAGAATTTCCGTATAATGCTTAAAGGAAGACTTGATTATAGATTCATAAACACCTAAAAGTAGGCGTAGTTTAATTATTGGGTTTAGAAAAAATAACTAAATAAGAATTGATTTTAGTCTCAATAATTTATATTATAGGTATATCGCAACGTATCATAAAGTAATGAAGGAGAAACAATATGAGAAGCTTTGAAAATATCGCGAAATTAATTAAAACAAAGAGAATTCAACACCCAAAGGGTTATTCTCAATCTGAACTATCACACCTATTAGGTTATAAGAATGGGCAATTTATCTCTAATGTCGAAAGAGCATTATGTAATATCCCGTTAAAGATGCTCAATAGAGTT
Source organism: Bacteriovorax sp. UBA1852 (assembly GCA_002338505.1). Lineage (GTDB taxonomy): Bacteria > Bdellovibrionota > Bacteriovoracia > Bacteriovoracales > Bacteriovoracaceae > Halobacteriovorax_A. The sequence goes on along the minus strand of DDIK01000210.1, from coordinate 9,712 downwards.
TGTGAAATACTTGATATCGATAGAAATGAGTTAAGAGATGCAATTCTTAAAGACCACGAGATCACTCTTAATAATTATCTTGAGAATGGCTCAGGAGTTGTTGGTGGTGGTCAAACTAGCACTAGTAACACTCATATCTCAGTTGAGAGTTCAAGTAGTAGTACACCAGTCCAATTACTGTAAATTATCTTTCTTAGAATATATGAAAAAGCCAGGTGATTCACCTGGCTTTTTTGTTTATTGTCCTTTGTATGCCTTATAATCATCTAATGAGCCCATAGACTCTTCTTCATCATCTGAGAAGTCAGATTCTATTTGTGATACTAGGTAGTGAGGGTCTTGGATATCACTTGGGTCTACGTTGGTTTCAAGGTGCTCAGTAGGGGCTATGTCGTGATTCTTTGAGTAAGTCGTATCTAGTTTTAAGTTCTCAAACTTTTCTTCATAGAGTTTCTTGTCTTTGTCGTTAAGTCTGCTCTTGAATGCCAGAAAAGTCTTTTGAGATTCAATAAAGTTTTTTTCAAGTTTCGCTTGAGTCTTTTTGTCGACCAAGTTGAAGTTTTCAAAATACTTCTTCCTGGCATTAAGATGTTGATCAAGTAAATTAAAATACTTTGCAGCGATATAGTCTTCACCCGTTAACTTTGGACCAGTTTTCTTCTTTTTGTAAAATCTTCTCTTATTATTAGAGTTTCGTGAATTAGGCCTTTTCTTGGCGTTTGGACCTTTTCCAGATGCCTTAGAACCTGGGCCATTTCCTTGGGAGTTCCCTTTATTACTGGAGCCCGACGCCTTACTCTTTTTCTTAGGACGATGTCTTCTTCTATTGTTATTTGGTTTCTTTTCTGTTTCGCTCAATTTTTTTCCTAGTTTAGTATTATGTCTATTTTATTTTGATCGATAAGATGTGTCAAAAGACAGTTTAATTTCTCTTATCAACACTATGTGACTATAGAATATTGGTTAGACATGTTAAATTACTAGCAGTTATATGGCTTTGCCTATTAATTTATTAAATTATTGTTACTCAGGGAGTTTTTAGATGACAAAAAGAGTTAAAGTCGCCGTAACAGGTGCAGCTGGACAAATTGGATATGCTATTCTTTTTAGAATTGCCTCGGGACAAATGTTTGGTCCAGAAACAGAAGTTGAGCTTCAATTATTAGAGTTACCACAGGCCCTTGGAGCATTAGAAGGTGTGAAAATGGAACTCGATGATTGTGCATTTCCACTTTTAAAGAATGTTGTTTGTAGTGACAAAATGGATGTTGCTTTCAAAGATGCTAATTGGGTTTTGGCCATTGGTGCAGTTCCAAGAAAAGATGGAATGGAGAGAAGTGATTTACTAAAAGTGAATGGTGGAATTTTTGGACCACTTGGAAAAGCAATCGCAGATCACGGAGCTTCAGATTGTAAATTATTTGTTGTTGGTAATCCATGTAATACAAATTGTCTTATTGCAATGGAAGCATCTGGTCTTCCAAAAGAGCGCTTCTTCGCTATGACTACGCTTGATGAAAATAGAGCAAAAACTCAGCTAGCAATGAAGGCCAAAGTTGATGTGACGAAGGTTAAGAATATGACTATCTGGGGTAATCACTCAGCTACGCAATACCCAGATTTCTTTAATACAATGATTGACGGTAAGCCTGCGCATGAAGTGATCGAGGATCATGATTGGTTAAAAGGAGAGTTTATTTCGACTGTCCAAAAAAGAGGGGCTGCAATTATTAAAGCACGTGGTGCTTCTTCGGCGGCTTCTGCTGCTAATGCTTGTGTTCAAGGTGTTTATAACCTCACTCACGATACACCTGCTGGAGAGACTTTCTCAATGTGTTTATCTTCAAAAGGAGAGTACGGAGTAGATGAAGGGCTTATTTTTTCTTTCCCATGTCGAGTTGATAATGGAGTTCTTAAAGTTGTTGAAACTGTTGAGCATAATGACTTTGGTACAGAGAAGTTTAAAAACACTTTAGATGAGCTAAGAACTGAGAAGAGCACTGTTAAAGAATTAGGTCTTATTTAATTTCGAAATATTTTAGTCTGGGGTTGTTTTCATCAGTCAGCAACCCTAGGCTAAATGCTATTTAGGAATTTACAACTTCCAAAATATTTCTCTGCTCTTCAATACTTAAGGGCTTTACTGTTTCTGTGCCACTTTTTCGTATTCCTTTTTTCATGATCCTAGTATCAAGGCTTCTTATTTGATGACACATGTTTTGCGCTATCTTTACTAGCCAGTCAGGCATGAACTCACTTTTATTCTTTGCTGAAATTTGAATTAATTGAGTTAATTTTGTTGTGATGACATAGGCCGATCTGTGAGTGTGATCAAAGAAAGAAAGTTCACCAACAAATTCACCCTTTTGAATGAGTGCTATTGGGGTTACTTTTGTCCCCTCAATGCCAAAGACAAGAAGCTCTCCAGATTCTACGTAGAAGAGATCATTGTCCTTTTCATCTTTTCGACAAAGTAATTCATTGGCCTCGAGTGATAATTTTTTTAAACTCATAACGAAAAAATATCCTTTAATCTGATGATAAGCTCTTTTTGTAATTTTTCATAGTAAATAACTTGTGCCTCACTATCATTCAAGAAAAGCTCGTTTTTCCCAAAGTAGAGATTAATATGATTTGAGAAATCATAGAAATAGGTATCTCTAGCTTTTGCTACTTTCTTAATAATAGAGTTTATAACGGGATGAGTTCCACTAGGGGAGCAGTTATAAGCTTTGGCCAAGGTAAGTTGAGCCTTTGCTTTTGTATAGCTTCCAACTTCATATAGCGCTTGTCCGTATACGGATTTCACTTCAGCATTACTATATGTTATTGCATCCAGCTCCTTTATAGAGAACAGTGCCTCCTTGGTCATTCCTCTTTCTAGCGACTCTTTGATGTCGATGAGTTTTCGATTTGTATCTTCATTAAATGAGCCTTCGCATGCTTTATTATTAGATGCTAACAGGTTAAGGGGTGGTGTTACTAAGAAAGGTGTTGAGTTATTTCTCTCGATATAAGAAATCATTCTTTTAATCTCTATTTCAAATGAATGAAAATAGATTTCTAAGTATTTCTTTATTTCATCACTGTTTATTTGTCCTTTCTCTGGTTGTGGAGAAAGTTCAACCTTTTTGTCAGGGATAAAGATATATTTACGAAGAGAAGGCATAAGTGTGTATAGTGCTCTGAAAAATTCATTTTTAAAGAGTGTGTAATTCAAGGAAGTAATTTCTATGTTCTTTGGGATTAATCTTTCATAGAATTCAGAGGACCCACCCATGTAAATAATGACTGGTGGGAGCTTCTTGATCTGTTTGAGCTTGAAAAAGGTTCTAAATATATTTTCATTCCTTTCTCCTAGATTAAATACTGTAACGGGCCTATTGAGATTCTTCGAAATGTCGTTTACAAGATTTTCAATATGAGAGTTAAATAAGAGAGAGTTTGTGTCACCGATTACTAATATATCTGCATCGACTTGTGCTTGAGATTCAATTCTACTAAGACTAATGGGAAAGATATGATGACGATTTTTGTTATATTCTCCAATAACATAGATCAAAGCGACCAATATTAATGGAATTAATACCCATAACGGGAATTTTGACGCGGGGCGCTTGTTGTTTTTTCTCTTTTTTTTCACCACGCTTTATTCTACATGATTATTTTGTTAGATAGAAGGTTGAATTTATTAGTTTTTTACTTTTTGGAGTAGCTCTATAATGTCAAATTTTACACCAGAGCTTCTCGCGCCAGCGGGAAGTCTCGATAAACTCATAATAGCCGTATTATATGGGGCCAATGCTGTCTACTTAGGTGGACAAAAATATGGTCTTCGTCAGGCCGCTGAAAACTTTACTGATCAAGAATTAGAGGAAGGTGTATCTTTTGCTCACGCTAATGGCGCCAAAGTCTTTGTTGTTCTTAACTCTTTCTTTCATGATAAAGACTTTGATTCATTAAATATTTTTTTAAAAAAGCTAGATGACTACGGTGTCGATGCTGTGATTGTCTCAGATCCAGGTGTTATCAAGTATATTAGCGAGAACTCACAGCTTGAAATTCATCTCTCAACTCAAGCGAGCTGCTTAAATGTTGAGGCCGCAAAGCTTTGGAAGAAACTAGGTGTTACACGAGTTGTTTTAGGACGTGAAACATCTATCAAGGACGCGGCCCTTATCAAAAAAGAGGCGGGTCTTGAGGTTGAAATGTTCATTCATGGATCAATGTGTATGGCATACTCAGGTCATTGTGTAATATCAAATTACACCCAAGGTCGTGATAGTAATAGGGGTGGTTGTGCTCATAGCTGTCGCTTTGAGTATTCATTTGATGACAAAGACCTCGAATCAAAGAAGAGTTATTTTATGAGCTCTAAGGATCTTGAAGGAATTCGACTTTTACAAGACTTTGTCGATTTTGAAATCGACTCCTTAAAGGTGGAAGGAAGAATGAAGTCTCATCTCTATGCAGGGACCATTTCAAAAGTTTATAGAGAGGCCCTTGATTATTACGATGAAAATGGTGACTTTCACTCAGATAATATGAAACATTGGGAAAGTGAATTACGTAAAATTACTCACCGTGCATATACTCAAGCATCCTTGGTTGAGCCTGCTAGTGACGATAGTATATATGATGAAAGAGAACATGAGGACAGCCTTTATACATCTATTGGCACAATTAGAGATGTTAATAAAGATGCAGGTTTCTTGCTTGTTGAAGTTAAGTCATTCTTTAACACTGGTGACACCTTAGAAGTACTTCCTTTTAAAGGAGAGCCTTTTGAGATTGTTGCATCAAATATCACGAGCGTATCTGGAAAAGAGCTAACTAAGACGAAACCAGGAACTCTCGTAAAGATCCCTTATAGTCCTTTTGCAACGAGATGGAATCTTCTGAGAAAAAGGAACCTCCAGTGAAAAGTGTTATCTATTATGAACCAGATTTAGATATACAAGAAGTTCTTAAACTTGGCGTAAGTGATATTATTCTATCAACAACTTTCTTTTCAAGATTTGGAAAACTGTCGAGAAAACAGTTAAATGAAGCGCTTGCGCTATTGAATGATGTAGAAATAAATGTCATTTTTGAGTGGGACCTCTTACTTACAAATGAAGACTTTAAAAGATGTTGCCTTGAGTTTGAATCACTTGATTTAGATCGTGTTGACTTTTTTAGAGCTCTAGACCCAGGTGTTTTTAGTTATCTCGTCTCTCGAAACCATAAAGTTCATCTTCTTTTGGACTCAGGCCCTTTTCATAACTTACAAGCAATTCAATCATTTCTAGAATTAGGTGAAGGTCTTGTTAAAAGGATTGTTCTAAGTATAGAGCTCGATCAGGAAGAATTATCAGTCATTTGTGATGAACTCGATGTCGAAATTGAGTACTTAGGCTATGGACAGATTCTACTCTTTTATACTCCTCGTTCGCTTGTTAAGCCATTGTATGATGCCGAGAGCACTGACAACTGGCTAGAGGTTACAGCAAACTCAGAAGAGTCTCCACACAAGGGTTTTCCTGTGATTGAAAATATCCACGGAACTTTTATGTTCAATCCCAAGGATCACTATGTTTTAGAGCATGTCTCAAGTCTCGACTCACTTGGGGTCTCACATATAAAACTCGATAATAGGTTTTTTAAGAATTCTCTACTAGCGAGTCTTTTGTGTGAGCCTGAGCAGGCAAAAAATGATCTACCAAGAAAGACGATAAGAGGATTTTTCCATAAGAATAAAAGTGACGCTCTTTTTAAGAAGCTCAAGAACCACAGAATTCTAAGAAGAGATAAGAATTATATTGGGCAGGTTATTGAAGTTGAAAAAGGTGAATGTGTTGGTATTTATCTTCGTAACACTCTTGAACATGCAAAGGATATGAATCTCACTTTGATAACACCTGAAGGAAAAGAGAAGTCCGTGGTTGTTAATGATGTACGTGACGCTAATGGCTCTTTATTCAAGTCAGGTAAGTATGGTGATATTATCTTCATACCACATGTGGGTGGAGTGAGTGTTAAGACCAATGTCTATTATGATGGATAAATGAGTGAATACTAATATTTATAAAGATGACATTGTAAGTTCTCTCATCAGAATATTAATGGGAGAGTCGGCACTTAATGATCTCGACAGTCGATACAAGTTTCGCTTCTTTATAAATACAGTGCTTGTGACATCAGTTATGATGTTTCTTCATCTATTGATTGCTAAGGTTTATATTGTTGAGAGTCTTGCTTTTATCATTGGGGTGTTCTGTTGTATCTTTCATTTATTATCTCCTTGCTTATATAGAGTCCATAAAAACTATAATCTCTGTGTATCATCTATGTTATTTTTTGGTACCGTTTGGATCACTGTCTTTTCTTACTTTAATGGTGGCATTGAGAGTAGTGTGCTTCTTTGGTTAGCGCTTGTGCCGATTCTTGCTGGGGCCTTATCTGGTAAGAGACTACTAATGATGTTCTTTATTCTTGTCGTTTTGATATCTCTTTCTTTTGTTGTTCAGGTATATTTTAATTCTATATCTTTTAATCATTTAAGTAGTGAAGGTATACGATTAACAAAGATCGTCCATCTCTTTGGTTATCTTGTTTTGTCTTTTTTCTTATCATACTCATTTGGAATCAAAGAAAGTTTAAGGGCTTCGGAATTCAGAAATAAAACAGATTATACCGAGTCTCTTTATCAAGTTCTCATCCATGATGTAAAAAGTCCGCTCTTTATTTTAAAGAATATGATTAACAAGGTATCAAAGAACTATAATGATGATTCTCATATTACTAAGATGAAAAAGGCTGTTTATCTTCTCGATGAATTAGTTGAAAGTATTACAAGATCATATCTATACAGTAGTAATTATAAAGCAATTAATGAAGTCGAGAACTCAATAGGTTCACTTATTGGTGACTGTCTAGATGTCTATCATGATAAGTTAACAGTTAAGGGCCTGAAGGTTGATGTCGATCCGTCTATTAAACACATCAAACTTATTTGCGATAAGAAAGTCTTTAAGAAGCAAGTTCTTATGAGTTTATTATCTAATGCTCTTAAGTTTTCATATGAAAATTCCACTATTTCTCTATATGCTGTTAAGCATAGCAAGTATTGTGATTTATGTATTCTTGATCGTGGTGTTGGTATTCCTGAAGAGCTTATTGAATCAGTCTTTTTAGGAGGCAAGTCAGTATCTAGTACCGGCACCTTTGGGGAGACGGGGACAGGCTATGGCCTCTTTATAGCAAAGAAGACATTGAGCTCTATGGGAGGAGAAATCTTCTTGAATTCCTATGACGACTTCTCTCCAGACGCAACTATTGTGACTGTGCGACTACCTCTGTCTATTTTGTTTTGACAAAATTGATAAGTATGTTTTGATTCCTCCATTATTAATAGGTCCTATTACTTGCTGTTCATAACCTTTCAATTTAAATCGATGTGGATGAATGATACATGCTATCTCTGGTGAGAGAGTTTGTAGATGTTCGCTAAATCTTTTAATGAAATTCTGTGGTGAAGAGTCATACTTAACTCTCTTATTGTAAGGAGGATTCACTATGATTAAAGTTTTTTCTTGAAGATCTTTTACATTGTAGAAATCTTCTTTATGAACTTTTCCCTCTATTAAGTTTTTGCTCATTGCTTCAAGACTTGCTTGGTCTAGATCACTACTTGAGAATGAAAGATTGCTCAGCGTATCCTCAGGGCCTTCCAAATATTTAAAAGATAAAGTCTCAAAAAGTGGTGACTTCATATAAGAAAATTTTCTCTTTATTGGTCGATAGAAATTTTGAAACTCTTTAGTCAATGTTCCTGTACCTGCCATAGGGCAATATATATTTCGAATGGCCTCTAATTTATCTATACAGGCACAAGTCATGGCCGCTGCGATTGTAGATCTTAGTGGTGCCTTATCTGAGAATGGCTTATCTGATCTTAGATCCATCCTTTGACCAGTAAGATCTAAGCTAAATGTGGCATGATCATTTTCGATACGAATATATAATTCGCATTTATGATCTTTATAAGTCTCTAATACTTTTTTCTTAACTGCATTTGCCTCTTGGTATTCTCTTATTGCCCCTGATATAGCTGATTCAATCTTCCTATCATCAAATAGTCTTGAACTCTTTGATTTGATATTAATTTTTGGAATACTACCTATGAAGTATTGATTCCATGGCAACTTCTTACACTTGTTATATAGTTTAGGGAGATCCCTCACTTTTGTTTCGTAAAATCTTAAAAGTATTCTTGTTGTGGTTCTCATCTGATGTTGAAGACTTACGCAATTTGATAAATTTATTGAATAAAGTAAAATACCACCTGTGCATACTTCATAATCTGTTAAGTGTGGAAACTTTAGTCTTAACTCTTTTTCGGCTATTGATTCAATTCCTAGTTGGGTTACAAGGAAGATGTCGTATAATTTGTTTTCTTGTTCTTTCATATAGATTTTTCTTTTCTTATATCACTTTAAAGTATGTATAATTGTCATAGTCGTTATAACAAAGACCTAGGCATAGGTCGAATTTAGGCTGCCCTTACTATAAAATATCTCTATTTCCTTGCTGTGTTTTATGCGATACCATTTTCTCGAATTTAAAAGAGCAATTCTTAATGGAGATATTCATGAATAAAGGTATTCTTTATCTTATACCAACTCCCTTGGCAGATGATTTACCTTTGGAGCCTAGTGCTTTTAATCTACTCGATAAAGCTTCTGGTGATCTCGAAAATAACGCGATTTATATCGAAGATCATAAACCAGCTAGAAGAAGGTGGTTATCTTGGGGTCTTGAACGAAATGTGATCACACACTTTATTCAGTATAATGAACACAATATGAATGAAAGCCTTCAAAGTGCTATTTCTCAACTTAGCAATGGAATGAATATACTACTTATGAGTGATGGAGGTCTTCCGGCATTCTGTGATCCAGGTGCAAAGCTTGTTAGGCGATGTCATGAAAATGGGATTACAGTAAAGTGTCTTCCTCATCATAACTCAATCTCTCAAGCTATCGCTTTATCTGGTTTTGAATGCAATGAGTTTCACTTTTATGGGTTTCCTCCAAGAAAGAGCGAGCTTAGGCAGTCTTTTTATCAGAGAGTTGTTAAAGAGAGTACTACTGCAATTCTCATGGACACCCCATATCGACTTAAAAAAATGCTCGAGGAACTTAAAAACATCGGTTTAAAGAGAAAGGTCTTCTTGGCGACAAATCTAAACGCTAAGAATGAAATGCTCTACTTTGGAAATATTTCAAAAGTTATAAGTAAACTTACTGAAGAAAAGGCTGAGTTTATCTTAATTATCGAATAAGTATCTGTTTTTATGTTGTAACTTATACATTTTCTATATGACCCCGTGCATCTATCTTGTCGATGGTTTTATTGTCTAATTTCTGATAATTTAACTCTAATGAATGATCGTAAATTACAACACATAGAGCTTACTAATAGTTCTCAGGCAGAGTTCTCACCACTGTCGGACCTCTTCTATTATGAACCTTTGCATGGTGCACATGCTAAGACAGTAGACTTGTCCGTTAACTTTGCCGGTAAAAAGCTTTCTCTACCTCTTTGGATATCTTCTATGACCGGAGGAACGGGTAAGGCCAAGCACATAAATAATAATCTCTCTAAAGTTGCTGGTAATAAGCAAATTGGTTTTGGGCTAGGTTCTTGCCGACCACTCTTAGAGTCTGAT
>DDIK01000095.1 GCA_002338505.1 Bacteriovorax sp. UBA1852 | reverse complement strand
GTAAACGTCAATCAAGAAAATAAGACTGTTGAAATCATCGATAACGGAATCGGGATGACCGAGGAAGAAGTTGAAAAATATATTGCTAAACTTGCCTTCTCTGGTGCTGAAGAGTTCGTTAAAAAAATGGAAGACGCAGGATCTGAATCAACAAATGATATCATTGGAAAGTTTGGTCTGGGGTTCTACTCTGTCTTTATGGTTTCTGATAAAGTTGAAGTTGAGACTCTCTCAATGACAGAAGGTGCGACACCAACAAAGTGGACTTGTGAAGGTCAGACGACATATACATTTTCAGAATCAGATAAAACTGAAGTTGGAACAAAGATCACTCTTCACATCAATGAAGAAAGTAAGGATTTCTTAAATAAGTGGAAACTTAATGAAACTCTTAAGAACCACTGTGACTTCATGCCATATGAAATATATCTCTTAGATCTTAATGAAAAAGTAAAGCCTACAAAAGAAGATGGAAGTGTTGATGAGGATGCACCTGAAGTAGCCGCTGAACCAATGCTTATCAATGACACAAATCCAATTTGGAAGAGAGATCCAAAAGAAGTTACAGATGAAGAGTATAAGAATCTCTACAGAAAGCTCTACCCAATGGATGGAGAGCCATTATTTTGGTTACACTTAAAAGTCGATCACCCATTTACACTTGATGGTGTTCTATTTTTTCCAAAGTTTAACCCAATGAAGCCTTTTAATGACAAGAATATCAGACTCTACTGTCGCCAGGTATTTGTAAGCGATAATGTAAAAGATATTATCCCTGAATTTCTAGGGCTTTTAAAAGGAACTATCGATTCTGTTGATATCCCTTTAAACGTTTCAAGATCATCACTTCAAGGTGATCCTAATATAAAGAAAATTTCCAATTATATCATTAAGAAGGTCGCAGAGTCTCTTAAGAAGCTTTATAAGAAAGACAGAGATAAGTATAACGAAATTTGGAATGATATAGGACTATTTGTTAAGTATGGTTCTGTTTCTGATAATAAATTTGATGAACTGATGAGAGATAAAGTTCTCTTTAAGACTAATGAAGATAAACATCTGACAATTCCTGAGTACTTTGAGTCTATCCCAGCTGACTACAAAGAAAAGCTCAAAGGAAAAGTGATCTACTTTGAAAAAGGTAAAGAGAACATCTCTCTTTTAAATCAAATTAAAGAGATTGGAATTCAAGCAGTAGAAACTGATGATCACATTGACCCACACTTCATCCAACACACTGAAGCTCATAAAGTTGGTGATCAAGAAGTTAAATTTGTAAGTATTGACTCTGAAATTGAAAATATTTTTGAAACAGAAAATACAAACGAAGATGATTTAAAAGTTAAAGATATGTTCTTTGAGTACCTCGGTATTCCAAAGAGTGACGATGCTGAAAATCAAGCAGGTCCAAAAGAAAAGAGTGTTGAGATTTCTAAAACGAAGAATACAGGAACAGCTGCCTACATTAAGATTGATGAGAGTATGAAGAGATTTCAGCATATGACTAAGTCAATGGGTAATGATTCAGCATTTCCTGTAACAAAGACACTTGTTATTAATCCATCTAATTCACTTATTCAAAACGCCTATAAGCTTCATACATCTGGAAAAAATACAGATCTAGCTAAGAAGCTTTGTCTGCATGTTGAAGATCTTGCAAGAGTTTCAAGTGAAGAGATGAGTCCTAATGAAAAGCAAAGCTTTGTAAAAAGGTCTCAAGATATCTTACAAGAATTAACAAATCTTGCACTGTAGTTTTAATTATTAAAAGACCAAAAAATGAAGGCCCGCTATTCAGTGGGCCTTTCATTTTATATTAATTGGCACTCAATGTTCCCGACTGTGAAATGCCCCCATTCTGCTTATTTCTCCATTCATCTAAATTAGAGACTTGTCTCTCCTTTAAGTTTGCATCGTCATTTAAGAAACTAACATTTTCATAATTGTGGTTTAATGTTTTTCCTGAAGACTTAGATCTCTTACTATAGAGAACTTGCCCTTCAGTCTTTTCCATTTCTTCTTTACAGTGAATGCAAAAACTTGCTGTAGGTCTTGCATGTAAACGTGTTAAAGAAATATCAACTCCACAATCTTCACACTCTCCAAAAGTGCCATTATTTATTTTTGTTAAGGCAGTATCAATTTTCTTTAAAAAGAGTCTGTCTCTACCTTTTAACTTTAACAGTAACTGAGTGTCCCTTTCATTAGTCGTCTGATCAATTATGTCGCCCGACATAAGTCCCTGAGAATCACCGCCTTCCCACGAGACTCGTTCTAAAAGCTGAGTTTTCATGGTTGTAAAAAGTAATTTAAAGTCCTTTAAGTTCATCTCGTTCATAAGTTCCTCCTAATTAATATATGATTCCATTCATTTACAAAGATATTCCGTCATCAATGTTCTGAGATATTGGAGGTTACTTCCTGTCTCCCCCTCTCATACTGGGTATATAAGCAATGCTCATGCCAAGTATTAGGTAGGTTTTAAAACAAATTTTGATGAATTCAGTGGTGCTTTGGTACCGAAAGACAGAAAAAGTATGTCACCAGTGGCATGCTGCCACCGGTCGAGATACTTAAGTTATTGATTTTATGATTTATACTTTTTAATAAGAACTTCACTCGCTTTTTCAGAGATCATGTAAATTGAGGTTGCTATAAAGAGACCTGGAATTTCAGGAAAGACTGAGGCGTCTACGACTCTAACATTCTTTGTTCCATGTACTTTAAAGTCTGTATCAACAACAGCGCCACCTCTAGGATGTGCACCCATTTTATTTGAACATGAAGCATGATGGCCCCAAGCTTCTTTTTGGATCCACTGTCTAACGTCTTGGTCATTTTGAATATCTGTTCCTGGATAGAGCTCTCCCTTACCAGCTTTTTGATAACCATCAGCGGCTTTTTCAGCTGCAGCACCAAAAGTATTTCTATTAATTGCTCGCGCCTTCTTTACTCCTTGAAGAACAGCCTCCATATCTTCGGTGGCTCCATGACCCTTGAAGTATTGAAAATTTATATCAGGAGTATTAAGTGGATTATCATTCTTTAACTTTACTCTACCTTTACGGTTTTGGGAGTGGCCCTTCAGAACCGCCCATGTAAACTTATTCTTTGATTTTACAACATCATCAGAGTATCCAGGATAATACCCTCTAAAGTCTCCAGGGAGTCCAAAGAGAATGACATCAGATGTTCCATGCGTATTTAATGTCGAGCGCATTTTGATCGAGGCCAATACTCCATTTGTCGCATAAACTGAATCTTCTCTTGTCTCTTTATTCATCCATTCTTTAAGACATGGATCATTACTAGACTTCTTATAGTTCTCACTAAACTTACAATCTTTTAATAAAGAAATATCATCATCGAGCTCTGTTACAACAGAAACCTCATATCTATCTTTTAAGTTCTTACCTACTCCCTCTAGTATAAGTTTTGGTTTATCTTTTACTGGAGCACCAGGATTATGAGAATCATATTGATCACGTGGTCCTATTCCTGAAAGCATTAAAAGTTGAGGTGAATTAAAGGCCCCACCACAGAGAATGACTTCTTTATCTGCTTTTAAAAATAATTTTTCACTTATAGATGCCTCAGATGATTTTGTATGTGCACCATAGAGACTCTTACCTTTTAAAACTTCTACTCCAATGGCCTTTAGCTCATCACCACTTTCATCGAAGATAATTTTTTCTACAAATGAGTGAGGAAGAATCGTTAGATTTCTTAAATGCTTATTTGATTCCATCACATAATCATAAACTCCAAACCTCTTTCCGAGATATGTAGACTTAGGCATTCTTAAAAAACCCTTATCATTTATGTGATTTTTATTATTAGCATCGAGATAAGAATTAAGATTAAAGAGATTTGAGGCTTGATTCTCCCCGGCATGCCAAATTTCGTCAAAGAACCAATTTCTATCTTCTGATGCGGCCCCAAGAAGGACCTTCTGAAGTTGGGATTCATTTTTTAAAAGACTTAGAGATGACATTTCAATATGGTGCCACCCCTTTTTCTTATCATTAAAGTATTCTCCATTCTCTATTTTATCAGTAAATATTTTCCTCAGATTTGAGGGTCTCCAACTTCTATCTCTAAAACCTGTCATACCATATATCTGATTCCAGACTTTATCATCGGGGTAGAGGCAAATCATGGCATTACTATTCGTACAGCCACCAATCATTGATGTACGAGGATAGAGAACGCCCTCTTTACCTACGAGTTCATTCCACTTTCCATGCATAGACTTGTCATTATAATGTTTTACGAAGAAATTCCATGCGATCTCTGGGTCTTCAGAGGCCTTTCCATGATACGCAGGTATTTGAGCTGACATAGGTTGTTTCTCGCCTCCTGCTTCAATAAGAAGAACTTTAAAACCTGCTCTAGCAAGATTGACGGCCAACGGGCCACCTCCAGCACCTGAGCCAACGATAATAAACTCGTACTCATTACGACCAACTTCAAAGGCTCTCGCCGGTAAAGTCATCATGGAACTTCCTGCTGCAATAGCAGCACCCTTCATTGCGTTTCGTATAAAGTCTCTTCTTTTCATAGGTCTGTATGAGCAAGATTAATACCAATAAAAGATAAGAGAAAGAACGATATTTCAATGACTTGATTCAATTAAAGAAAGGTTTTTGTGATGATGTGTTTAGATTTTTTACAGCGCAGAATTAACAGAATAAAGAAAGTTTCCATTTGAAGAGATAAATGAACGTCCATTTGCATAAAAGCATCTCTCTAAACTCTTACTCTCTAGAGACTTAGAGAGCTCAACAAAGCCTTCACTTAATATATCCATATCTTCTTCATAGTAATTAACGTGATTTATAATCAGCTCTTTGATTTCAAAAAGAAGCTCTTCACTACTTACAGCGCTACAATGAGCTTCAGACTTATCAAAAGCTGACTCAACCTTTAGAACATCATATGAAGGTCTAAGCTTAAAGCTCTTTCCAGATTTATAATCATATCTTGATCCATGAATCACCTCACTTAATTCATAGATAGCAAAGTTATCCATTAAAGAACTATTAGCTTGAACAAAAGAAAAGCTCATAAGAAATAATAAGAATGGGATAAGTAGTGACTTTTTCATATCAGTCCCACCTATTAAATATAATATTAACATTATCCAGCATATCGAGACTTACAAAGAAATAACCTATTTCCGACTCTGCAATACAATTCTTAGAATAAACCTTTCCTGGAATGAGTTCATGGCACTTAACGTTTGAGATCAAAGCGCTTCCCTTTTCATTTTGACAAGAACGGATATCCCTAACAAAGTAAGAAATGGCTTCTTTTACATAAGACTCAGAGTTTTCGTAGAAGTCTCCAACAAGTGCGTTATCGTGGACAGACAGAGCCTTAGAGTCCATGACATCATATTTACTCATGAAGTCAATTTGACAGTCGGCCAAGACATTTTGACCAAGAATTGGAAATATAAGAATAAACAACAATAATAACTTTTTCATATCTTCTTCCTTGTTTAGAGTTATAACGCAAAAAGGAATTGAACAAAACTATATTATTGACATGAAATCAATCTAATTATTAGATACGAGAATTAAGTTTCTTTAATGAAATTAACTCGACTTTAATCAGCTCCACGCAGAGGGGAAACCTAAATACTATGATGGACTTGAAGAAGTTAACCCAGATGAGATGAGGCCCTTCGTTAATCAGATTGATCAATATGTTGCAAAGATGAGAACTGGCGAGTCACAATCTGTTTATCGTTGGTCGAATATACCACAGCATATTTTTGATAAACTAGTTGCTGCAGAAAAAGGTGCTCCTATAAAAATAGATGACTCATATATGTCCATGATATCAAAACATTCACATGAGTCGGAAAGACTTCTTCCAAGAGGCCTTCATGGGTGCCGCACCAGACAAAACACGAGCAATGGATCTAGCTGAGTACTGCGCGAATAACCCGGCAAATTATAATAACTGTATAGTCGAAACAATAATGGAAGAAGGCTTTTCTGGACCCGAAATAGATGCACTCTTACATTCTATCAATAATTAAGGCAATAAATTGCCAAATTTAGTTGCCAGTGATTTTTATCAATATCTCTATTAAATCTTTAAAATTTTAAACTTATTACTGATCTTGAGGATCAAAATATAGATCATTGCTATAATAAGAATACATACGAGGAATCGAAACAATATGATTAAAAATATATTAACACTTATCTTACTTATATCAGGATCATTCTATGCTCTTTTTAAATATACTTTATATACCAGCCAAGCTCTTTCTGATTTAACAATCTTAGCTAGTGGCCAAGGAATACTAAGCTGAGAAAGAATTGTATTTGATAAAGCAGAGGGTATTAACGAAATACCAACTGTAGAATTAAAGTTAGGGAACACTTTTGGGTTTATGGCCGAAATAGAAATGCCACTGAACAAAAAAACATTACTTGGAATTCGATATATTAGACCAGGCGAAAACACGAAGAACAAGGGATGTCAAAATCTTGTAAGCAAACATGGCGGCAGATTAAGTCAATTAGTATCAAAATACTATCCAATGCCTAATTCTATGTATGAAAACAAAGATGTCATCGCTCAAATTTATCGTTTTGACAAAAAGGATGAACTTATCCCCGGCATATGGGCCATGAGGCTATGTCACGTTCATAAAAATAAGCAATATATCGCAAAAGATTTTAAATTTAATATGGTCTTTCCAAAAAGTGAGAAAAGTATTTCATCCCCACTTTAGACAAAAGCCTAAATGAGAAAGTCTAATAAGAAGTTTAAAGTCTTTATTTGGATGTCTCCAAACTTCTTCTTATCAAGATTAAGATAGTCAGTGACTTTATCATTCAGATTTACTTTACCTTCTAGACCCGTCATCGCATAGGTTCTCCATTGAAAAAATCAAACAATTAGAGCTATGAGATACAATATATTAATCATAATAAACTTTAACTAGATACTTGTTTACAGTCTACATTAAATCGAAAAGAGATCTGTAATTTTACCAAGAAGTCTTTGTCGAAGACTCTTTTCGGTTAAAAGAACATTATTTTTCTCATGCCGACAAAAGAACATATAATCACACTTTAATCGCTCTTTCTCTTGAAGCCAAAAATGAGTGACATTATTCTCTTTCTTCCAAATACTACCATCATCCCTGAGTTGGTAATCATCTCCAAGAATTAATACTTTCTTTTCTCTTTGAGTGATAAAACAATACTTGCTTTGGCCCTCTGTTAAGATTTCAACTCCAAGATCTATATAATCAACACCATATCTTTGAACCAAGACTCTCTCATGGTAATTCTCGTGTTGTGCAAGAATGCAAACTGGAGCACCGAATACGCTAAAGAGATCACCGTGAATATCAGAAATATTGATGAAGCTTTCTAAGAGCTGTTTATAAACACCGCCTTTTGACTTCAAGAAATCAATATCTATGGTCTTCATGCAATCGTTAAAGAGCAAAAGATTACCAAAAGGCCTTTCAAGATAATAAAAGCTTTGGGTTTCGTTAATTTTAAATTGATGAATACCTAGAATAAATTCTCCAAGAAAAAGTTAATTTTAAATAACTAAACATAATCATTATCGTGAGAAATAACAAGTTTACCCTCATCAATCATACTGCGAAAGACTTTTAAGACTTTTTGTTCCGACGCTTCAGCATCTCTCTTTGGTATTTTTGAACTTGTTTTAAAGTCTTCAATTTCTTGCGCCATACGCTTTGGCACTCTTTGATAAAATTCGCTTACAAACTCTTCATCTTGTAACTTAAATGCTAAGCCTAGGTCACGAAGGTCAATGGCCTGTAAGAACTCAACAAGCATTTTATCCGTAATAAATTCAAGATCTTTAATAGAAAAGAGATGAGACTCAATAAGATCGGCCATGCGCGGATCTTTCTTTGCTAAATCAGTAATGATTCGCTCTCTTTCTGAATTTGTCATAAGTTGTAGGGCCTTGATAATTCCATCAAGTCCCCCTTGAAACTTAGGCATTATAGTGAGGGTCTTCTTTCATTAAATAATTTGTAACATAGTCATGAACGGCTTTATCCAGAGGATTAAAAGTAAACTCAGGAAGAAGACTATTAAACTTAGTCATATTTGCCTCAGTGAAGTACTGATATTGCTTTCTCAGTCTCTCTGGCATATCAAAGAACTCAATATTTTGCTCTTTTCCCATGGCCTTAAAAGTATGAACGGCCAAATCATAGAAGCTATTTGCTGTTCCTGTTCCCATATTATAAATACCTGATGATGAAGCATGTTTAGAGTCCATCATCTCAACCATAGCGTTCACAATATCTCTAACGTAGACAAAGTCACGCAGCTGCTTTCCGTCTTCAAAACCTTCTTTATGAGATTTAAAAAGTCTGACCTTACCAGTCTCTAGTATTTGGTGATAGGCTTTAAAAACTAAAGAGCTCATATCATCTTTATGATACTCATTCGGTCCAAAAACATTAAAGTACTTTAGACCAAACCAATGAGATGGCCTATCTTCATGAGCGAGAACCCACTCATCAAAGAGCTGCTTTGAATATCCATAAGGATTAAGAGGCTTAAACCCACTTACCTTTTCATGATCATCATCATATCCCAACTCTCCATCACCATAAGTGGCCGCTGAAGAAGCGTAGATAAAAGGAACTTTTAAGTCCCTTGCTAGCTCAAATAAGTTCTTTGAATAAAGGACATTATTTTTCATGAGATAGTCCATATCCATTTCTGTTGTGCTTGAACAAGCACCGATATGAAAGATAAAACTAACTTTTTCAAGTAAGTCAGCATACTCGGGTAAAAAGAGCTCATCGGCATGAACATATTCTGAGTATTTCAGATTTCTAATATTCTTCCACTTAGAACTATCAGAGAGACGATCAACAATTAGAATATCTGTGATACCTCTATTATTTAACTCTCCTACGAGAACACTTCCTATAAAGCCTGCGCCACCTGTCACCAAAATCATTT
>DDIK01000129.1 GCA_002338505.1 Bacteriovorax sp. UBA1852 | reverse complement strand
AGTTGAATGGAGCGCTGAAACTTAGCGAAAAACGAGATTCCTCTGTTCCAGACGACACTTCTGTCGTCACATATGGATTAACTCGCTTCGATAGAATGGCATTGACCTCATCTTTAGCAGGTTTATACTCTAATCTTGCCAAAACTCCGATAACATCGATTTTTTTGGCTAGATTCATTTGAAGACCTCTTGTGATTTTATAGGTCGTATCTGCTTCAAGATATGGGTTCTCAATTCTCATAATGGCCTTACCTTGGAGAACTCGTGCCTTAAATCTTAGTTTAATATATTTATTCACATCGACTTTAGTATTTGGTTTTAAAGCTTTTTGAACTTGTCCTACTTGGTGTAGAGTTGATCCTTTATCTGCTTTTTTAATTTCTCCTGAAACTCTCTTATCTAAATACTTAAGCATTCTCTTGTTAAAATACTTTCTCTTTTCCTCTTCATCTTTTAATTCATAAAGCCCTGTAGACTCCAGATCCCATGCATCAACATAATCCTCTGTCTTGGACCAACTATTAAAATCTCTCTTAATCGAAAGTAGAACTCCTGCATCATCTTCAACGAAAACCTTCTCAAGCCACATCTCCTTTCTCTCAGGAGCTGGTACATATTCAGTATCAGGAAGGAAACTCTGAGGTGACCTTTCTTGGATTCTATAATTGGGATTAAACTGCTTAAAGAGACTTCTCTTCTCTGCCTTAATGCTAAAGCTCATGAAAAGTGCACTAATTAAACAACAGTGTTTAAATTTTATACACCCTGTAAAAAGTTTTGATGTCTGTTCCCTCATAGTATGTCCCCTAAATCACAAAAGAATTAGTTTTCTCTATGATTATAGGTGCAAGCCTCCTGCCAAGTTCTATTATAAATAAAAAAAGCAAGATCTTACAATCCTGCTATTTTTATAGTGCTAAATGTAATTATTTATAAGATGGTTGAAACTATATCTGAATGCTCGGATTAAATATCTACAATATCCTTAGCTTCTTTTAATAGTTCATTAATAGCATCCCGAGTTTTCTTATCAAGCTTCTTGCCTTTTGATTGTACATTTAGTGCCTTAATAAGGGCATTGGCTGAAACTCCGCGTGCGACGGGTGCTTTACGAATAGTCTTCTTACCAGCTTTAAGAACTCCGCCTTCTTTTATAGCTTTTTTAAGTTGAGATCTCTTAGTAATCTCACCAGAAGTCACTAATTTTGTAAGCTTAGTTTTTAAAGTTCCTTTCTCAAGAGCATCTAATTCTAGAAGAACGTACTTCTCAAGATCATATTTCTTAGCGGCATCTTTAATTCGCTTAGGCATCCTTGCAATCATTAGACTTCTGTGCACTTCAGATTTTGATATACCAAGAGCAGCTTGAATTTTTCTTTCGCTTGCCTTCGTAGCTTTTTGATAATTTAAAATACCATCGGCCTTATCAATATAATGAAGGGCTTCTCTTGAAGAGTTCTCAGAAAATTGAATGGCCATGAGCTCTTGCTCAGACTTATCTTCAAGAATAAAGACAGGACACTTTTGCATCTCAACTAGAGTCATCGCTCTATATCTTCTCTCACCACAAATTAAGGTATCAACACCTCTCTTATCTCGATGGACAACAAGAGGCTGAATAAGACCATTGGCCCTAATGTTTTCTGCTAATTCTTTTAATGATGAATCATTAAATTTAGTTCTTACCTGATCTTTAACATTGATATCTGCAAGATACATTTCATCTAATTTAGCACCTTCTAATAATCTCTCATCACGAAGTTTAAATTTAGATGTATCAATATTCTCTGTAAGGTCTAATGTTTTTCTCTTTCTTTTAGAGATCCTTGGAGCAAAATCTTTTGCCATTTTTTATATCCTCATTCTTCCTTGATACAAACCCCTTATCCTAAGGCATTTGCTGAATTATAAAAGACAGGCACATCCGTGTGCCCAGTCCGTGTGCCATTAAACCTAAAGGTTTAAAGACTCCCAAAGTTGTGTATAGTCTTGACGTCCTCTGGACTTTTTCCCCATTGCGCAAATAGGCTTCTTTAACGAAATCGATTCCTGCATCTGCACAAGGTTTCTAATTGGTGGCGTCACTTTAAACATCGACGAAAGCTCTTCTAGTCTCTGTCTCTCAATCTTTCTTCTGCCATTAACCATGGAAGGTATAATTGCGAACTCAAGACCTGGATTCTCAGTCTCTTTAATGATCTCAAAAGTATCCATAAGCTCTTCAAGGCCATCAATGGAATAGTCCTGAGCTTGAGTTGGTATTAAAATCTTTGTAGAAGCAACAAGTGACATAATCAACTCATCCCCTAGCATAGGAGGAGTATCAATAATGACATAATCAAACATTCCATTTGCTTGCTCGAGTCTCATTCTCATGAGTCTCTCTTTTCTACCAGCTTCTTTTCTAATCTCACCTTCGGAGAGAATAAGAAGTTTCGAAAGAGATGCCATATGTCTACTTGAAGGAATTACTGTAATATTTTTATGAAGTTTACCCTTACCCTCTGATGGAACCATCACTTCTTCAATTGTGACATCACCGATGAGCCACTCAGGAATAAGAGTTCTTTGAATTTGTAAATTAAACGTTGAACTTAAATTTGCTTGTGAATCTAAGTCGATTGCTAAGACCTTATGGCCCTTGCTCGCAAGATGACAGGCTAATTGATAGCACTGCATTGTTTTACCGACACCGCCCTTATTATTGGCGACTGTAATCACTTCCATGGATTCTCCTTTTTGATCAACCTTGACCAAAATTGTCTCTATATAAAAATGTTAGAGAAACAAACACGCATCGTCAAATTTTGTAGGGGCATATATTGATGATAATCAACGATTAAAAAGACAATTTCTGATATTATATTTATAATAGTTTTACAGGAGAATTTTTATGATTAGTTTTGCAAATGTAGATGAATTAAAAAAATGGCTAGATAGCGATGAGAAGATCACACTTGTTGACTGCCGTGAACAAAGTGAGTGGGATGAAGATCATATTGAACAAGCAGAGTTTATTCCTTTAAGTAACTTTCAAAGTCTTTATGCAGATAAGCTAAAAGACAAAGATGCAAAGATCGTTATTCAATGTCGTAGTGGAAAGAGAAGCCTACAAGCTTGTCAGATGCTCATGCAAGAAGGATATTCAAATCTCTTTAACCTTGAAGGTGGAATACTCGCCTGGAAAGAGAATAATTATCCAACGATCTAAAAGACCTAGAGCATTAAACAATTTAACTTCTGTTTACTAGTAAAATCCTTAAAAAATAGATATATAATGATCTAGACAAGGATAATTATATGCTAGACCTATTTGAAGGTACAAAAGACGATCACGAACCAATCATCAAAGAAAGTGAACTTTCTGATGCTGAAGTTATTGTCGAACTCAAAAAAATAAAAGAAGAACTTAAAGACCAGGTTGTTGTTCTAGGTCACCACTATCAACAAGATGATGTTATTGAGTTTGCCGACTATAAAGGTGACTCTTTAAAGCTTGCTCAAGATGCAGCTCATCTCGATAAGCCTTATGTTGTATTTTGTGGTGTTCACTTCATGGCCGAAACAGCAGATATTCTCTCGAAAGAAGACCAAACTGTTATTCTTCCAGACCTTAATGCTGGTTGTTCAATGGCAGACATGGCGAACAGAGAAGAAATAGATAAGTCTTGGAGCTTCATGCAAAGCTCTACTAAAGAAAAAATAGTACCAATTACATACATAAACTGCGCCGCCACTCTTAAATCATTTGTTGGTGAAAATGGTGGAAGCATTTGTACATCTTCTAATGCAAGAAAGATTATAGAGTGGGCCTTTAGCCAAGGACAAAAACTTCTCTTTTTTCCTGATCAGCATCTTGGAAGAAACACATGCTTTGAAATGGGCATCCCTTTAGAAGACATGGTCATCTATAATCCAAATATGCAAAATGGTGGACTCACGGCTGAACAAATCGATAAAGCAAAAGTTATCCTCTGGTATGGTTACTGCTCAGTTCATCAAGGTTTCAGCGCTTCTCAAGTAAGAGAGCTCAAAGAAAAGAGACCAGATGTTCAAGTGATTGTTCATCCAGAGTGTAACTTTGAAACTGTAAGTGAGGCCCACGATAATGGATCGACGGCTTACATTATTAACAAAGTTAAAGAAGCACCAGCTGGATCAAAGTTTGCGATTGGAACTGAAATCAATCTCGTTAATCGACTCGCACAGGAATATCCTGATAAAGAAATATTTTCGCTCTCACCGTATCAATGCCTTTGCACAACGATGTACCGTGTACGTCCTAGATGGCTGCTTGCCAGCTTCCGTGCAATAAAGGAAAATAATCCAATAAACGTCATTAAAGTTGATGAACAAACAAAAGAGTTCTCATTAAAAGCATTAAATAAAATGCTTGAACTCAGTTAGATTTTTTATTGATAAGGATTCGATCATGATTTATGCTGATTACAACGGAAGCGCACCACTATGTCCAGATGTTAGAGAACACGTTATAAAGAGAATGCAGGATGGGCCATTTGCTAATCCTAATGCAATTCACCACCTAGGCTCAAAAGTTCTCATGGCCATGGAAAACTCAAGAAGCGTTTGCGCTAAAGTTTTAGGGGCTGACTTTAAACAAGTTATTTTTAATTCAGGAGCAACTGAAGGTATTACTCAGGCCTTCTTTTCTATACTTCATAAGAATACAAAGAAGAAAATCATCATCTCTGGCATCGAGCATTCAGCAGTAGTGAATTGCGCAAAATACTATATGCTAGATCATGGTCATGAAATGGTCGTTCTAAAAACTAAAGAAGATGGAATTATCGACCTTGATGATCTTAAAGACCATCTCGATGATGATACCGCCATGGTTGCAGTTATGGCGGCTAATAATGAGACCGGAATTATTCAACCCTATAAAGAAATCGCTGAACTCTGTAACAACGAAGATGTTCCTTTTCTCTGTGACACGACACAATTCATAGGAAAGACTCTCTTTGATTTCAAGCATAGTGGTGTTGATTATGCCGTTATGTCTGGTCACAAAATTGGAGCAATGACTGGGACAGGAATTCTGCTCGCGAAAGATCCAACAACAGTAAAAGAACTGGTTATCGGTGGTGGACAAGAGAATGGAAAAAGAGGTGGAACTCAAAATTATCTCGGGTATGAAACCCTTGCTGTGGCCCTTCACTACTTCGAGACTCACCTTGATCGTCTGGAAAACTTAAATACAAAGCGCCTTGAATTTGAAAGTAAGATAAAGGAAAAATTTCCTGAGGTTGTGATAGTAGGTGAAAATTCACCAAGACTTTCATCAACAACATATATCGCTCTACCAGGGGTTCATGGGCAGGCCGTGCAAATAGAACTTGAATCAAAGGGAATCTACGTCACGACTTCTTCAGCGTGTTCTGATAATGAGCCTGTAACTTCAAAAGTTTTAAAAGCAATGAATGTATCTGATGATGTTGGAAGAGGTGTTGTGAGGATTTCTCTCGGACTTTGTTCTGATCCAGAGTTTTATACAGAGATGACTACTTCTCTTATTAGTATTTATGAAAAGCTTTCAAAGATTAAATCTTATTGATTAATAGTGAATACAAAGAACAGTTAACCTCTATTTTAAAAGAGATCTTCTAAGAAGTATGAAACTAATTGATTTCTATTTTCAAGACCAGACTTCTTGTATATCGAAGTCGCCTGTTGCCTGACTGTAGATTCACCGGTACCACGGATACTAGCGACCTCTTTCATAGATGAGCCCTTGACTAGCAAGAGTGCTATATCTGACTCAGAATCTGTAAGTCCCCAAATTTTAAATTGTTTTGTAAGAATCTCCCCCACTCCATCACGATACTTCTGCACTTGCTGCTTGTAGTAATTAACTTCAATGCTAGCCTCGCTTGCATTCTTTGAAAGCTTATCAATGACTCTATCTTTCTTTATACTCGCAATAACCTTGTAAGATACTATTATTAAAGCCATTACAAATATAATTACTTCATGAAGTAAATGATCAAAATCTAATCCCTCATTAAGATCTGAGACGATATCAACTCCGGTGAAAATCGTCAGAAAGAGTAGAAAAACAATTGTAATGATATTTTCTTTTTTCACGTCACCACCATAAGACACTGAAATCTTTGACATATAACATATGTTAGAGACTCTATTTTAGCATAACCTTTGATGGATAAAAAGAAAGTAACTCATGTAAATCACTTGCACTAAGTCATTTGTAGGATAGGAAAATATCTCGAATTAACGAAGAATATAGCTATGAAAGCCTTGGGAGGTTTGAGATGTTGTCAAAGAATTCATTCAAAAACGTATGCATCATTGGGGCTGGGCCAGCTGGGAGCTTTACTGGATATCTCCTATCAAGAAAAGGCTTCAATGTCACAATTATTGAAAAGTCATCTAGTGACAAGAGAAAGGTTTGCGGTGAATACCTATGCCCACAAGGAGTTAATCTTCTTAAAAAACATGGCCTAATAGACCTCATAGAAAAGTATAACCCTATCCATGGCATGAAAATCGTCTCTCCTTCAGAAGTATCTTTCTTATCATTTTTTCCTAAAGATCAAATTGGCAATATTGGTGCTTCTGTTAATCGAGCGATATTTGACAAAGACATGCGAGAGCTGGCGACAAGAAACGGTTGTAAAATAATAAGAGGAGCTACGGTATCAGAACTTGAAAAAAGAGATTCTCAATGGATCGTAAAAACAGAAGAAAAGGAGATGCTAGCTGATCTTCTTATTGCAGCAGATGGTATTAACTCATCTATTGCACAAAAACTAAGACATAAGACAGAAATAAATACGAAAAGAATTGCTCTACATGTCTACACACCTATCAAGGATAATAAGTATTATTCAAGACTTGGACAAATGCATATTCTAAAAGATGGAAGCTATGTTGGAATAAACCCAATTACTCCAGAGGAAGTCAACTTATCTATCGTTTGTTCAAAAGACCTCCTTAAAGAGATGACAACAAAAGAGATCATCAACAATGCTATTCGCTCATCTAAGGAGTTAAGAAGTAGCTTTAATGAACTTAGTGAGGAATCTCAAATAAGCGTATCTGGCTCTCTTCGAAATCGTAATTCACATATAGCAGGAGAAGAATTAGCTTACGTTGGAGACAGTGCGGGCTTTATTGATCCATTAACAGGAGAAGGAATATTCAACGCTCTTCAAGGGGCTGAAATACTTTCACAGTCACTCATAGCTTCACCTAATGAAAAAGGACTTGTCGAATACAAAAACTCTCGAGCGAAATACTTTAGAGAGAAAAACATATTAAATAAAATTTTTCAGATTGTTATTAAGTACCGGTTCATAAGTGAACTTATTGCTTCTTTCTTAAAAGACAGACAAGAGAGGGCTGATACATTTATCGGTATTATTGGAAATATTTATCGCCCACTAGAAGGAATAAGAAAAATTATCTTTAATCATTAAAAGGAGTAGCTATGAGCTTTATCATATCAAGTAAAACTATTTTTCCTAAAAATAACTATAATCAAAATGAGATGATTGATTTTCTTGCCACAATATGGCCAAAGAAAAAGAAACTCGTTTCAAAGTTTTCTAAAAATGTATGTGTGTCGAATCGAGCATTATGCCTAGAAAAAAAAGATATCTTGAATCTCGGTTCGTTTGCTAACAGAAATAAAATATGGAAGGAAAAAGCAGTCCCTCTAATGGAAGAAAGTATTCTAGAAGTGCTAAAGAAAAGTGGACTAGAAGTTAGAGATATTAATCAATTTATCACTACATCTGTAACAGGTTTCTGTATTCCAAGTATTGATACCATCATGATGAATAAACTAGACTTTAATGAAAATACTAAAAGACTACCACTTTTTGGCTTTGGTTGCTTAGGAGGCGTTGCAAGCTTAAATCGTGCACACGAATATCTTAGGCTTAATCCAGAACATGCTGTACTAATAAGTGCTGTAGAGCTTTGTTCATTAACATTTCAGCCTGAGGACGACAGTATTGAAAACCTCATTGGCACGGCGCTATTTGGCGATGGAGCTGCTAGTGTAATAATGGTAGGAAAGAATCATAGACTAGTAGAGAGAGCCAAGTTTGAATTATTAAACTATGATGCCTTTTTCTATAAAAACTCAGCCGACACAATGGGATGGGACATTAGAGATACAGGCTTAAAACTTGTATTAAATAAGAATGTATCTGAACTTGTTAATAACAATATCCCAAGAAATCTCATGTCTCTACTTGATCGCTCAAGAATTACTAAAGACGACATAACATTTTCAATTTCTCATCCAGGCGGTCCAAAAGTTCTTGAGGCCATGGAAGAAGCACTTGAAATGAGTAATAAAGACTTTCAAAATAGCTGGCAAAGCTTAAAAGAGCACGGCAACATGTCGTCAGTCTCTGTCTTGAATGTACTAGAGAGATCCATTAAAGATGACATAGCAAATGAGGGTGAATATGGTGTGATGGCAGCAATGGGACCTGGCTTTAATAGTGAAATAAGTATCATTAGAAAGGTTCGGTAAATCATGTTTATCAAAACTTGGATATTCTTTACAGTATATCGAGTAGCTGAAATGATTTTAAGCTATCACAATAGTCGTTCACATAATCTGAGAGAAGTTGGCATAGGACAAAAATATTCTATGATACTACTACATTCAATGTGGTTCTTATCAATGATTATTGAAGATTACTATTTTCACACAGCTCTAGAACTTAACATCATGAAAATAATTCTTATAATAATTTTATTTTTTGCAAGCACTTTAAGAATTATCTCAATGATGACACTAAAAAAAATGTGGAGCACAAAAGTATATGCCTTAAGAAAAGAAAATGTAATAACAAGTGGCATTTATAAATACTTTCGTCACCCTAATTATTTCGCAGTATTCTTAGAGATTACATTGCTTCCAATTCTTTTTGATCTTTACTATACAGCTCTAGTCTTCACACTCTTTAATAGTATCTTTTTGTTCCTAAGAATAAGACTAGAAAACCGATTTACATATGGAGAAATATCATGAGAAAAATAATTATCGTTTTCACACTCGTATTACAAGCATTTGGTTTTGAACATCAGTATATACATAAAAGCTATGAGGATGCACAAAGCGACACAGATAATTACATTCGTGTTGCAGGAGAAAGTACAAAACTTGGTTTCATCACGACTGAATATGACGGCTTTGTGAAGAAGTATAAAATCTCATACTTAAAGAAAAATGAAAAGATAGAAGCATTATATATAAAGATCTCTGCATCATCTATTGATACAGATAATTCTCTTCGAGATGAAAAAATGAATAATGAAACTCTCGATACAAAGAAGAATGAATTTATCATTTTTACGTCAAAAGAAAGCCTCGTACTAA
The DNA here is from genome assembly GCA_002338505.1 of Bacteriovorax sp. UBA1852. Taxonomy (GTDB): domain Bacteria; phylum Bdellovibrionota; class Bacteriovoracia; order Bacteriovoracales; family Bacteriovoracaceae; genus Halobacteriovorax_A. The sequence goes on along the minus strand of DDIK01000129.1, from coordinate 6,028 downwards.
GAGAAGGTAGCACTAAGCTTTCCGGTATATTATCAATCAGATCCAAAGAACATCTCATTGATCTTAATCTCGATGTGGAGAAAGAAGGAGTAATATTTAGAATAAAAGGAAAAGCTGAGATTAGTTTAAAAGATTTCAATATTCCTGATCCATCTATTGCTATTGCAAAAGTAAAGGATTCTCATACTTTAGAATTTGGACATGTAATCAATGAGTAAATTAGTTATTATTACATATTTATACACGCTCTTTTGCTTAATTTACACAAATGACTTGTATCAAAACAGTGATGAAAGACTGCTTATTCCAAAGAATATATCCAATTCAAGGTCAGCAGAAACGTCGTCTCAATATGACACCTTAATAATGGCTTCCAATCACAATCCCAATACGGAAAGACTCGAAAATTTTCTCGCTGATCAAGAAATAGATTTCCGTATTATAACTCCGACGACTCTCTCAAAGAAAAAAGAACAAAAAGAAGTAATTAAATTCTATAAAAAACACAAAGAATTAGAGATGAAATTATATAGGAATGGATATTTCATAAATATAATTATGTTAAGTAGAGATCAAAGAAGACAACATCCAGGTGTTATAAATTTCATCAAGAGTAACTATTCAAAAGTAACATTATCAGGTCTACCTTATTTAAATTATCACATAAGTGAAACCACACTAGATATAAAGAAGATCATCCTACCACTTCTTCTTACGATCAGCTTTATTCTTATATTTCTTATTACCCAAAAATTAAGTCTCAGTTTTGTAATTTTCATGTACCCATTAAGTGCTATTGGAACATCATTATTGACTTTAAAGTTATTCTTCAATGAGGCCAATCTACTATCTAATCTTGCACCAATGGTTAATTTCGTAGTGGTGTTTTGTTTGGTTATTCACCTATATTATTCCTATAAAGAGTTCAAAGATCATCGAGAAGTTGTGAAACATAAATTTATCCCTATTTCATTCATGCTTGTGACAACTCTATTAGGGATTGCATCTTTATCTCTTAGTAAAGTACCCGCGATAAGAATTTTTTCTCAAACAAGTGCTACATCATTATTCATAACAGCTTTCTTTACACTTATGACCTTTAAATTATTTCAAAATGCTATATACTCTACTGACAAGAAAGAAACAAAGCCAATTCTCTTACCAAAAAAGTTACGCCCGAGTATTGTTTATACTGCTCTTATTGTTCCCTTCTTATTATTTGTACTAACCTATAACAAATTACAAATACAAGTTGATGCACTTTTCTTCTTTCCTAAAGAATCAAACGTCTCAAAAAGTATACGTCTCGTTGAGAAATCTGTAATAGGAACTCCAATATTAGAGATCATCATAGACAATTTCTTGATAGGAGAAGATTATTCTAACATTCAAAAAATTAGTGAATTAGAAAGCGAGATAAGAGACACACTAGAAGAACCTCCAATTATTATTTCTCAAACTCAAGCCGTAAAGGACGCTAACTATATTTATACAGGCGAGAGAGTACTCCCAAGTAATAAGTTTGCAGCACTCACTCTCCTATCGAAGATCCCTATTGTTAATGACAATAAAGAACAATATTCAGTTGTTCTTTTATCAAAGGCTATGAGCACTCTCAAATATCAACAAACACTAAAAAGAATAGTCACAATACTAAACAATAGAAATATTTCTTTCCGCTTCACCGGCAGTTATTATGATTTAATTCAATCACAGTCAGAAATCATTTCAACACTCCTAAAGAGTTTCATACTTAGTTTACTTTTAATCACTATTTTTGTGTCTTACTTTGTCAGATCAATTACGAGTATTGTCACATTTTTAATCATTAATTTAATTCCGCCAATTGTCACACTCTCAATATTTGCTCTAGCTAACATCAGTCTGAATTTAGCAACTGTTATGACGTTTAGTGTATCATTTGGACTTATTGTGGATTCAACAATACACGTTATGTATGCAAACAAAACAAATTTGAGTGAGATTCAAAAGCAGATTAGTGTCTTTCAACCGATTTTGATATCATCTCTTATACTTTTTCTAAGCTTTATGACATTTCTCATTCATAGCTTTTCGCCTATATGGCAATTTGGCCTGAGTCTATCTTTGACTATATTCTTTGGATTTATATACGACTTTTATATTCTTCCAAATATTGAGAATGTTACCAATTTATCAGATACAGATTAAAATATTATCTTCATTACAAAAAGTTCTAAGCCCGGGCCCGCAAAGTCCGGCAGGACTACCATCAAAACATAGAGACTTTAATTTTGAACCTAATATCTTATATCCTCTAGGACAGGCAGGTTCATTCTTTTTACCGCAATTATCACTACCACAATACTTCGATCCCCCTTGTGAGCAATTAAAATCAACAACCTCATAAAATCCTGCAGGGCATTTCTCACAGCGATAGCCCACGACATTTTGACAATTACTATTCACGCCGTGACATAGGTCCTTGTCTTTAAGATTTCTTTGCTGAGGATATTTCTTATCGATATAAATACTACTGATAAAGCTTCGAGGTAATCCATTATCGAGAAGTTTTGAAGTATGTTTAAGTTGAGTGTTAATAAGCTTATATTCTTCTTTGAAATCGTTAAACTCAAGCGTCAGTCTGAGATCGTCTTTATTAGTGTGACTTATTTTGTAAGTCAGACCTTTAACCTTTTCAACACGAAGCTCTATTTCACTATCATAACTACACTTACTAGACTTATTAGTAATTCTTATTTCTCCTAATTCTTTTCTAAAAGGAGTCTTATAATAAAAACAAGAGTCTTCGTTTTCAAAGACACGAACCCAAGAATTCATAGGGCGAGTAATAACTTCACCATCTGTACTAGGAAGTGAAGCTTTCACATCTTTAAATGTGAAAAAGGAATGTAAAATAGGATCATGTTGATTGCTATGACAAGAGATTAGTAAGACGAAAATGAGTAATTTTAGCATTATCGATACCTCATACAACGAAAATTAACTCCAAAATCACCCTCTTTCTTTAGATCTTCTCTAAACTCTTTGAAATTAAATTCCTTGCGAGTAAAACCATCGCCAGTCCATCCACCTCTTTGTCCCGTGGTATGAACCTTGGACTTAAGAGTAAAATATTCGGAGCTTAGAAATAAATTTTCTGACGGGTTGATGTTATTCTTAAGATACTGAAAATCTCCACCAAATACTTCCTTGATTCCAGACCATGAAGAAGAATCGATAAGATTATCTTCCTTACTTAAATGAAGACACTCAAATCCATATGTTTTCACACAGAGCTTATTGAGATTTTCTTCTGTTATATCATTATTTTCAAACTGGACTGAATAGAGTTCGGCCATACTATTTCTTCTTACCCAAGAGTAATAAGAGCCTCTTAAAAGCTTAGACTCAGGATTATCAATTTCCTCGGGATGAATTGTAGCGGCATCAAATATTTGTGCACTAAGCACGTGTTTGCCAAAGAACTCACAGTACTGCTTCATTTCCTCTTTATTTAAATCTCTGGCTGACTCAAGAGGATTAAGAGATTTGTATCGAGTGAGAATCTCTTCTCTTTTTTGATCTTGGGCCCACAGTTGTACTTCCCAATTTTTCACACGATACTTATCAATATAAATATGTCGACCGAAATTATCCCAATCTGTTTTTATATCTCTATTGGCCACAAAGAATCTATAAAATCTCTGAGGTAGAAAAGTTTCTCGACAACCATCAACAATCTCTAGGGTATGATCCTTGCCTTCAATTTCCATATTAAGTTGATAGCTTCTCTTATTTCTTCTTTTAAGAAGTTTCGGTTGCGAATGAAGCTCGTATTCAATAGGTCTTCCTTTAATTTTAGGGTTGAAATAATTATTCTTTAAAATACAAGAGAGATAGGTTGGGTTACAAGAATAGTGATCGCGCTTCTTTATCTTTTCATCCACGCATTCAATTGAATTTTGAAGCTCAGGATATTTCCACTCGTTTGATAGTAATTCAACAAATTCAACTAATATCTCTGAGTGTTGTAGTCTAGTAAGCTCGTCTTTTTGAACGAAATAGAACAATCCTGCTAAAAATAACAAAAATATGATGAAAATCTTAAGTTTAATGCGTGTCCTACCTTTTATCAAAGTTCAGTTGTTGGTAAAATTAATAGAGTACTTATTGTGATAAGTTTTTAAAATTATACTCAAAGTAGCATATTTATAGAAGGAATTTCCATGGAATGGATTAATCAGGCGAACGATACAGCAAACGCACTCAACGAGATACTATCTTTTCAAGAGTTTTATGAACTCTTAAAGAAAGACCCACATACTCACATTCGTCCGACATCACATTACTTTAAAGATATGATGAATTACTTTGGTAAAGATGAGAACGGTGACTACAATCTTTTTAAGAAAGATGAGCATGATGCTCCTGCTGTTTATGGACAGAAGAAAATTCAGAGACAGATATTACAAAATCTCAGAAATTTTGAAGAAGAAGGTTTTAATAATAAATTTCTTCTTCTCGTTGGCCCTAATGGATCATCAAAGAGTTCGCTTGTAAAAAAACTAATGAAGGGAGCTGAAGAGTATTCAAAGGAAGAGAAAGGTCTTCTTTATACATTCTCATGGGTGTTCCCAATAAATAACGTTGTTAAAGGCTCACTTGGTTTAGCCACCAAAACAGAGACCCAGTCTCTTAGTAGCTTTGCATATCTCGATGATAAAGATATCGCGGCCATTCTCGTGAGTGATTTAAAAGATCATCCTCTTTTACTAGTACCAGTAGAGTATCGCCAAAAAATGATTGATGAAGCTTTCAGTGATGATCAGAAGAAACTAGAAGACATTAGAAAAACATATCTCTACAAGGGTGATTTATCCAAGAGAAACAAGATGATTTATGATGCTCTTCTAAAAAACTATAAAGGAAAGCATGAGGATGTTTTAAAGCATATTAGAGTTGAGAGATTTATCATCTCAAAGAGATACTCTTCAAGTGCTGTTACCATTGAGCCTCAATTACACGTTGATGCTAAATTGCAGCAGATAACGATGGATAAGCGACTTGCCTCCCTTCCACCTTCTCTTCAATCTCTAAATCTCTTCTCTCTCTCTGGTGAGGCCGTTTTAGCAAACCGTGGAGTTCTTGAATTTTCAGATCTTTTAAAAAGACCACTCGATACATTTAAGTACTTACTCATGACCATGGAGTCGGGAACATTAAACTTAGGTGGTGTACTCACTGAACTCGATACATTCTTTATCGGGACTTCAAACGAAGTACATTTTAACGCCTTCAAGCAACATCCTGACTTTAATTCTTTTAAAGGCCGGTTTAACTTTATAAAGGTTCCATACCTCCTAGACTTTCAAGAAGAAAAGAAAATATATGAAAGGCAAGTGAAAGACCTCAAGCAAAGATCACACTTTGAGCCGCACTCACTAGAGGCATTGTCACAATTTGCTGTTATGACAAGAGTTCGATCTTGCATGGGTAAACATTACGATGATTCGAAACTCACGGCTATCGTAACCGGACTAACTCCTCTGGAAAAATCATATCTCTATAGCCACGACCATATCATTCCAGATCGTCTCGATAGTGAATCAAGTCAAATATTAAAACACGGACTTCAATCTATTATCAGCGAATTTGAAAATGATAATCTCTATGAAGGAAAGTTTGGACTTTCACCACGAGATCTTAAGAATATAATTTATAAATTAAGTGATCATCATAAGAACATTACCTTTATAGAAATTATTGAATATCTAGAAAAGCTTATTCAAAAGAAGAATGAATACGATTTTTTAAATATGAGTACACATGGAGACTATCATAATCCTCCACGTTTTCTGGAGTTGATTAAAAATGATCAACTCGACAAGTTTGATAAAGAGCTTAGAGAATCAATTGGTCTCGTTGATGCGAGATCATACGAAGACTATCTTCATAAATATATCGATCACGTCTACGCTGTTCTTAATAAAGACAAGATTAAAAATACTGTCACGGGGAAGTATGAAGAAGGTGATCTAAATTTCAT
>DDIK01000159.1 GCA_002338505.1 Bacteriovorax sp. UBA1852 | reverse complement strand
GAAGAGATCAAAATTTAAATGGCGGGAGTGAAGGGACTCGAACCCTCGGCCTTCTGCGTGACAGGCAGACGTTATAACCAACTTAACTACACCCCCGTAACTTTGTAAGGAATAATATAAGGATATTTCGGTTGTCCGTCAATATGTTTTTTCTTATATGTGGAATAAAAATAGGGGGATGTGAGTCATTTTCCTGTCAAATATGTGCATAATTAAGGACATTTAGAGTTAATGATACTAGTATAAAGAAATGGAATTCTTACAATCACTTTGGATTTACTTACTCTCTGCTGCTCCCTTCTTGATGTTAGGCCTTTTTATCTCTGGTCTAGTACATGTTTTCATTTCTACTGAAAGGATTAAGAAGTCTTTAGGTGGTAAGGGACTATCTGGGATTGTTAAATCATCTTTATTGGGAATACCTCTTCCTCTTTGTAGCTGCGCCGTTATTCCAACCGCTGCAACTTTAAAAAAAAACGGGGCGTCTAATAGCGCAACCTCCGCATTTCTCATTTCAACACCTGAGTCTGGTGTTGATTCAATAGCCATGACTTATGGAATGATGGACTTACCGATGACTATCATTAGGCCTATTGCAGCCTTTTTCTCTGCATTTTTTGCAGGTGTATTACAGTTATTTTTTAATAATGAAGACATTGAGATTAAAGAAGAAGAGAAGAAAGGTTGTTGTAAGAAGAGTTCGAAAAAAGAAATTGAGCAAGAGAGCTTTCTCAGTAAATGTAAGAGATCTTTTAACTTTGCATTTGTTGAGCTCATTGATGATTTTGCTTTTTGGTTAACTCTTGGAATTGTCTTTGGTGCTGTGATTAACTTCATTGTACCTGCTGACTTCTTTGATGGCCTAGATGGAATTTTAGGAAGAGTTCTTATTTTAGCTATTGGTGTTCCTCTTTATATCTGTGCTTCCGCAACTACTCCTATTGCGGCCTCTCTTGTGATGAAGGGAATGAGTCCCGGAATGGCATTGATTATTCTCTTAGTAGGTCCTGCTACTAATATCTCTAATATGCTTGTTATTGGAAAGTATATTGGTAAGAAGGGCGTACTTATAAATGTCTTTGCGATTGTCGTTGTAGCACTTCTTATGTCATTTATTACAGATTATATTTATACGGCGTATTCTCTACCAATTGACTTCAAGGTTTCTGCTCATGCACATGAGCATGCTTCAATCTTAGAAGTAGGAGTTACGGTCTTATTTGTGATCTTGTTACTTAAGTCTCTCTTCTTAAAAGAGCTTCCAAAGATTTATAAAAAGCTATCGAGTAAGTCTGCTTAAACCTCTGTATGAAATTGCGCAAATTCCTCTTCGTAGGTAAGTGAATTATTCACGACTTTATCCACGTAGAGTTCTCCAAAGAGATGATCAAGCTCATGCTGAAAAACAGTGGCCAAGAAATCTTCAAGTTCTATAGATTGATCAACGAAGTTCTCGTCCTTATAATCAATTCTTATTTTTGCAGGCCTTGTTACTTGTCCTCTTAATCCTGGTACAGAGAGACAGCCCTCCCAAAAAGTCTGCTTCTCTTCATTTAAAAGAGTTATTTTTGGGTTTACGATAATGTATTCATGACTCTCTGGTGCATCTGGGTAGCGATCAGATTCTTCTGGAAGATCTATTATGGCCGTCTGAAATGATTCATTAATCTGCGGGGCCGCAATGCCAATCCCACCACAGGCTTTCATTGTTTCTCTCATATCAGTAATAAGCTCTTGAAACCAAGGAGATTTGACCTCGTCTTCTTCTAATTCTTTCGCAACTAGTCTTAACGTGGGATGTCCCATTTTTATTACTTCTCTTATTGCCATGAGTGTCCTCCATTCATTATCATATTAACATATATAGGTGACTCATGAAAAAAATACTATTTATCTGTTTAGGAAATATCTGTCGATCTCCGGCTGCCGAAGCCGTGTATAAAGCTTATCTCGAAAAGGTAGGAGAAACCGCAGGCTTATTTGTTGACTCTGCCGGTACCAGCTCCTTTCATGAAGGTAACCCTGCGGATGCGCGAATGAGAGAGCATGCAAGCAAGAGAGGCATTGATATCACGAGTACTTCAAGAGGAGTGCGAAGAGATGATTTTGAAGAGTTTGATCTTCTCATTACCATGGATAATAGTAATTTTAATATTCTTTCAAATAAGGCCATTGGCGATGATCAAAAGAAAAAAATTATTCCCTTTTGTGATTTTCTTGAAAGTCGAAGTGAAAGTGAAGTTCCAGATCCTTACTATGGTGGAGATCAGGGCTTTGAAGATGTTCTTGATATTTTGGACGATGGTATGAACAAGCTTCATGAGAAAGTTAAAAACTTATCATGAAAAACTATATGACTCCTCGATGTTTTAAGGCCATGTCAGACGAGCTCACCGAATTAATTAAAGTTGAGAGGCCTAAGATGACTGAGGTTGTGAAGTGGGCCGCAGCTCTGGGAGACCGTTCTGAGAATGCAGACTATCTCTATGGCAAAAAGAGAATTAGAGAAATAGATAAGAGAATTAACTTTCTGACAAAGCGTCTTGATGCATCAGAAGTTATTGATCCAACCCATATCTCTAGTGATGATATTAAGTTTGGCGCTACCGTTAAGGTTGAAGAAGACTCTCATGTGAATATATATTCAATCGTTGGTATTGATGAAAGTGATGTAAAGAACGGGCGTATCAGTTGGAAATCACCACTTGGAAGAGGACTTCTTGGAAAGAAGGTGGGAGACCTTATTGAGTTTCAAACACCTAATGGTCCTAGAGAATTAGAAGTTTTGGGTATTCAATATATTGAAATTAGATATTAGGAGTTAGTATGGAAATTAAGTGTCATGTTTCTCTTGGAGAACTTGTCGATAAGATGACGATTCTTAAAATTAAAACAGAGAAGATATCTGATCCACAAAGATCAAAGCTCGCTAAAGAAGAGTTTCAAGTATTAGAGAAGAGTCTTAAAGACTTAAAGCTAGATGGAATAGCTTCACATTTCGATGATCTTAAGAGCGTAAATGAGAATCTGTGGGAAATAGAAGATGATATTAGAGAGTGTGAGGCCAATCAGAACTTTGGTGAAAATTTTATAGCACTTGCTCGCTCAGTCTATAAAACCAATGATGAGAGATTTAAGCTTAAAAATTCGATAAATATAAAGTACAATTCTCAGATAAAAGAAGTAAAATCCTACGAAGACTATTAATAAAGGTTAATTATGGCAATCTCAACAGATCTTAAGTACAAACTCTATGAAAAAGCGGTTCAAAATCACGATGCAGATATTGAATTTTTAAACGACGAGTTTAAAAGAATAAATGGGCGTGATCCTCTTTCACTTAGAGAAGACTTTGGTGGAACTGCTGCCATGGCCTGTGACTGGGTTAAGCAGGGAAAAGAGCATATTGCTTGGGGAATTGACCTTGATTCAGAACCTATTAGATATGGAGTTGAGAATCACTACTCAAGACTTACAAAAGAAGAAAAAGAGAGAATGAAATATGTTGAAGGTAATGTTTTAAAATCATATGACTTTAAATCAGATATTATTGTCGCCTTTAATTTTTCATATTTTATCTTTAAAAAGCGTAAGCAACTCGTGGAATATTTCTCTAAAGTTAGAGAGGGATTAAAAGACGATGGTGTTTTCTTCGTCGATATCTTTGGTGGAACCGAGTGTCGTCAAGAGCTTGAAGAAGAGACTGATCACGGTAAATTTACTTATTTTTGGGATTGTGATTCGTTTAATCCTCTCACTGAAGAAGTTCAGTATTATATTCACTTTAAAACTCACAAAGACGGTAAGAAGTATAAGAGAGTTTTTTCTTATGACTGGAGAATGTGGAGTATTGGTGAAATAAAAGACATCATGGAAGATGCTGGTTTTTCAAAAACTATTACATACTGGGAAGGTACTGAAGATGATGGTACTGGAGATGGTAACTTCTTTCCTTGTGATGTTGAAGAAAATTGTGAGTCTTGGGTCACTTATATCGCAGCTATTCGTTAGAAGAATAGCTTTGTGCTTTTATCCCACCTTTCTCAAAGCTGCTAATTAAATTGGGTTGGTCTGATCCTATTATAAAGAGAGAGATCTCTTTAAGGTCAGTATTAGACTCGAAAATTGATTTAATCGTTCTTATATCTTTTTTAAGGTCAATTGAGCCTCTCTTGTGAATTAAGAAGAAAGGCTTATCAAAGCTCTTGCTTATAAAGAAACTAAAGTCATTATTTTCAAAGTTTGGCTCTTTTATATTCATCTGATTGAGAAATTGATAGAGTCTTCCGTCAACAAGATAGTCTAGAGTCTCATGAATGTGGGTCTGCTCTGCAATAGAGTCTTTGGTGAGCCAAAGAATTCCGTTAACACTAGAGTCAATGAGAGAGAGAAGTTTTGAGTCAATACTCATATCCCTTCCTAGTTACTTAATTTATCAAGAAGTGCATTAAGAAATGAATTTGTTTCACCTTGGCCAAACTCTTTGTTGATATTGAGGTATTCATTAATAACAACTTTCTTGGGAGTTTCTAGCTTTAATATTTCATATGCAGCTAATTGAAGAAGGGATCTCTCCATAGGCTCAACTGAACCAAAGCTTCTTCTTTGAACAAGTGGTGAGATTTTAGAAATAAGTTCTTCTTCGCTTCTTAGAGTTCCTAATATGAGCGAGCGACCAAATCTTTGAATAGAAGGATTGAGGCCATTGTTCAGATGCTCTTCATCTTGCGCCATAAAAGATTCTTCAAACTCAGAGATGATATCATTGAGTTTAACTTCGTCTTCTAATAGTGCTTTCTTGTCAGCTTCAAACTCTTTTAAAAAAAGGTGATAGATAAATTTAAAAGCATAGGCCCTACCAAGGCTCTTGTCGCTATAAGCTTCTTTGGTCATTTCTTATTTCCTCATCCATTTTGCCAATACTCTTTTGAAGACTACTCACAAATCCATTAATATCTTTAAAGTTCCAGTAAAAAGAAGCGAATCTTACATAGGCCACAGGGTCTAGTAAATACATTTTAAGCATTGTTATTTCACCAATTTGCTTTGCTGGCGCTTCATATGGAAAGCTTTCACTTATATGTCTTTCAATATCGTCAATTAATCTATTTATCTGAGCCGCGGTAACAGGTCTTTTTTGACAGGCCTTGTTGACTCCTTTTTGAATCTTTTCACGATTATAAGGTTCTCGCCGCTTGTCGTTCTTTACGATAACAGGCATTTCGAGTTGCACTTTCTCGTAAGTGGTATATCGCTTCAAGCATGAGTTGCACTCACGTCTTCGCCGAATCATATGTCCTTCAGATAGATGTCTTGAGTCTATGACTTTTGTGTTGCTAGCATTGCATGAAGGGCAGTGCATTAATTCCTCTCTTAGCTTGTAACTTGTAGGGGCAGTCTACCTTAACATGAATGAAGCGTCATTAGTAAGAAGCCTCTAAAGTTTGGCAGCAGAAAACTATGAAGTCTATATGATTTCAGATACTTAAAAGAAAAAGCTAAATTCTTGAGAGAAAAAGACAGATAAGGCAATAGAATGGAATGAAAAGAATATTACCTGGGGATTTTTATGTTTTTAAGAATATCTATTATTTTCCTAATGCTATTTGGCCTAGCGGGATGTCAGCCTGGAAAAGTTAATAAGTCTATTGATACTAAAGTTGACCTTTCAGAGCCAAATGAAAATAACAACACCAATGATGAACAGGATAATTCTCCAGAGAATAATTCAATAAATACTTTCAGTATTAAAGGCAGAGTAACATTTCTCTCCCTTTTATTTTCATCAGCTCACGCAAACAGTGACTCTTGTCTCTCTCGTTGTGAGACTCAAAGATGTGCATATTTATATGTACTTGATGAAGATCAAAATCGAGATAAAATTTGTGAATCGTCTGTTGATGAAAGTGGGGTATTTGATTTCAAGTTCAGTCAATATCCTAAAGTTTATGAGGGAAAGATATTCGAAACAAGAGTAACTTCTAGAGACGGGAAGACAAGAAAGTATTTAAAGTTCTTTGACTCATCGATATCTAGTGAAGAGCATATAGTAAATGAAGAAACAACATCGAAAGTAAATAATAATCTCTCTCATACTTTTAAAAAAATTAGAGACTTTCTCGATGAACAATCTCTAAGTAGTATTCAACAACTTAATGAAGAGCAGAGAAAGGCTTTGGCCCTAGAGATCGAAAGAGGATCAGAGGTTGAGGTGCAGCGTCAATGTGACTTTACAAGTATTGACCGCACATGTTCATTTTATGGAGGCTTAGGGGAGAGAGATATCAGCTGTAATGATGGAACAATTACACTTGGAGCATGTCGACTTATTTCTTGTCGGGAAGGTCAAAGACTTCTTAATGGAAGATGTGTGAATAAAACATGTTCTGGTAATGGTGAAGAAATATGTCAGATCGTAAATGGTGTAGGGCTTAAGTCCCGTTCATGTACTGACGGTGAATGGGGAACGTTTGGAGTTTGTTCACCTCTTCAGTGTAATCGAGGTTATGAGTTAGTTAATGGAGTTTGTACAAAGAGAACTTGTACTGGAAGCTCCCAAGTGAATTGCAAAAACTCTCTAGGAGAGGGACTTCAAAAAAGAAGATGTATTGATGGACAATGGCAGAGATATGGTGGTTGCGAACTTACATCCTGTGAAGATGGTTATGATTTGGTGAATGGTATATGTTTAGAAAAAAGATGTGAAGGAGATCACACTTTATCTTGTACCGTTTCAAATGGAGAAGGGGTTCGTTACAGAAGGTGTGATAAAGGTAATTGGGAGTTTTTATCAAAGTGTCTGTTGGTTGTTTGTGATGATGGATATACGAAAAATTTAGATGGAAACTGTGTTCAAAAATCATGTGAAGGTGAAACTCAGATTACTTGCGCTGTTAATAATGGGCAAGGTAAGATGTCAAGAGTATGTAATTCTGGCAATTGGTTAAACTCTGGAAGCTGTATTGCTACTTCTTGCAATGAGGGCTATAAACCTCACAATGGAGAATGTAAGAGATATGTCGTTGATCCTACGCCTACGCCTACGCCAACACCAACTCCACCAGATGAGCCAATTGTAATTCTGCCTATTCAGCCAGGTAATGAGAGTCCTGAAACAATTAAGGCATTGAAGGCTCTTAGTGGTTGTCCTGCAAATTCAAAACTCGAGGAATGTAATTATAATAAGCGATGGATAAATCTTGGACATGCACCTACGGCAAATAGCTTAGGCTTAGATCTTGGGTATGGTGAAAAAGGTGAGGACTGTAGTTCTTGGCTTTCTAGAAAAAATATTTCTTACGATCAAGTTGGAGTTCATAAAAATTATCTTAATGGAGCGAGACAACACTTTGTTCTTACTGATGCAATTAAGTCTTACCCACATTATGGATGGAAATATAAAAACTGGCTAGTATCAGTTGGAGAAGGCCAATGTTTATACAGAGTGAAGTTTGAAGATAGTGAGACTCAAGTTTGTAAATATGGACCTGCAAAGAATGCAGCAAATGCACTTGGAACCTCAGACTTTAGAGCCGTTACCAATTGTACAAATGTCTCTCTTTCTAATAACAATGCACATGGTTTAGCTTTTGAAGCTCAATCGCTTTATATCAAGAGATTACCTGCTCAGAGTCGTTGGGCAGACTTATCAAAACCAAAGGAGGTTGCACAGCCACCTACACAAAAGGTTGGTCCTAAAGGTAAAAGTGCAAAAGCTTGGTTAAACTCTATAGGAATTTATGGAGAGTTTGGTAATCATCGAGATTATCATGAGGCAACCTATGAGAGTGAGTATGATCAAGAGCTTAATTACGTAAGAACAATGAAGAGAGACTATCCGATTAATTTACTATTAAAAGATGGTTTTTATAAAGGGAGATGTCCATATGAAGTGGCCAATGAAAATTCAAATGATAAGACTTGTAAATATCTAAGTTGTTCTAATCCTGAATTTGATGCTTTTAAATGGGTGAGACCAGTTTTATCTTGTGAGACAATTTCTGATAAAGCCAATATCTCTAACGGGAAGCTATTTTCTACAGATAGTTTGATGGTGAAAGTATTATCAAAACCATTGATTGAGCCTTTAGATGAAAGGTCTATTGGTTTCTTCAGAAAAGTAAATATATATAGTCACCGTGGTCGTAAAAATCAACCTGCCAGAGACTACTACAGAGGTTTTGGAGATGAAATAAAGAACTTAGGAACACTAAGAACTTACACAGACTCCTCTGTGGAGAAGGGGAATCTTTCTTCGCCTAATAACACCCTTAGCAGTAAGAGCTTTTACTCTTCAGGTAAATGTCCATATATTTTTAAAGAGAGTCGATTCAGTGAGGAGATGTGTATTATTGCTTCTTGTGAAAAACCTAACCCAACAGAGTCCAGTACTTTTGAATATTATCCGGTTTATAGATGTGATACGACATCAGAATCAGATGAAACGAAGCATAATCTTTTATATCATGATACCGTTCAATTTGAGAGACCAGCAGGAGAATAGAACAAAATTTCCAGTCTACTTAGTAGACTGGAAAATTCTTTAATAGCTTGTCAAATTACTCGGCTTTTACCTAAAGTCATTCCAAAAATCACTGAAAAGATCAAGTTTTGAACTCTTATGACGAAAATATTAAAGTGAAAATTTGGCCAATCATTCTATTTTTTATAGTTTCTTGCTCCTTGATGGAAACTAGCCGACGTGAACCGGCTTCGGAAACGGGGGTCTATTCTCTTTCTGAGTTTGAGTCCTTGGCGAACGAGCTTTCCAGAAAAGTAAATCTTTTTAAAACGGTTTGGGACATTGATCCTGAAGCGGAATTCTTTGGTGGGACCTCACGGGATTATCTGTATTGGCTTAAGGGAAAGCTTTCAGCTGCTAGTAATCAAAGCGAATACGATGCTGTTGTGGCTAAACTGAGATCGCTTCAAGTTATCGATGTACGGGATTTTATTATTGGAGAATCCGATGTGGATATTGTAGCGAAAACCAAAGTTCCTGTATCAGCGGAAGAGTTTGGTGTTAAAAATATTGATACAATCTCCTTTGAGCGTTTTGATACATCTACTCAAGCTGGAAAAGATGAAATAGCTCAAGGTTTTATTCCAGTTGAAAAAATTCGGCTTGGTAAAGATGGAGTTGTCGATACTGGAAGATTTGGTAATGGTATAGGAGAAGTATATTCAGGAAAGATCTCTGTTGTTTTCTCTAGCCCCGCTGAGTTTGCCTCCACTCGCTATGCCAAGCTTAGGTTAAATCACCCCATTCTTTTGGCCCTACGCTATGTGCGTCTTACAGCAATGCAGTACGCAGCTCTCTTTGGAAGGGGACATCCGAACAAAGATGTTCTTCTTGAGATGATGGGGGAAAATAAAGAAGTTGTTAAGAGAGTCATTGCCGAGGCTAGTAAAAAGCGTTCCCTAAAGGAGTATCTAGAGAATCAGAAGTTTAGAGAATGGATTAACGGAACCCTTAAAAAGGGTTATCGCTCTTATACCAACCCAACGGCTACAAAAATGCTTCACGCGGAATTGGGAGTAGAGGTTCTTACTAATGCTTATAGTGAGATTCAAGCACTTAAGCCTTATCTCTTTGCTAAGTACAAAGATGAGACCGCCGTCGAAAGAGCGCTTACAGAAAGTGGAATTGATAAGGACCGCTTCTATTCAAATGTATCTGACTTTTTTCCTAATGGACTGATGTATCACGGGACGGGAACTGATGCGAGCTTTAAAGGAATTCTCTATCAAGGGGTAATGGAATCTTCTGATGGTGTTGGTGGAAAAGGATTGTATGTAGTTGGCAAAAAAGATATTAAGTTCGCTATCGATTGGGGGGGGCATAAAGACCGAGTCGTTCAGTTTAAAGTAGAGCCTAATGCAGTTATCGCTGATGTTAGCAAAGAAGGTTATGTTCAGGATATCTATAGAAGTTCCGGGTTAAATCAAGACGATTTTTGTGATAAATACGGTATCGATATTTTGAAATATGAATACGATACTGATGCCTTTGTGGTTAAAAATAGTAATGTCCTTGGTGAGGCTAATGGAACTTATAGACAGCTAAAATCTTTTAGCAAGATTCTTGATGATGCTTCGACTATAAAAAATTATGATGACTTTAAAGACTTTATTAAAGTGGGGATGAGCAATCGCCTTACTCTAGATGAATGGAAGTCAACGGTTAATAGTTTTGATGGCTTTGATGTTAACTCTTTCTATGAAAAACTCCTTAATGAAAATGAATATGAGAAAGCTTCGAAAATCCTCCTCTTTTATGAAGGAGATGAACAGTTCTCTAAACTTAAAGAGTTAATGGAATCTTCAATAGCTCATTATGAATCAGGTGGACGTCAGCAGATTGTGGAGAATAGTTACTTTACAGTCAAAGCTATATTGAATCGCAATTTTCCAGATGAAAAGAAGTGGTTCCTGGATTTTTATAAAGATAAATGGCGTGCCTTTATCGTTAAGGCCTTTCAATGGGAATTTGATCAATGGGAGTATAATGAGCATCTTCAAATAAAGACTATAATTAAACAGCGCTTTGCTCTTATTGAAAGAGGTGAAAACTACACGGAAGATGTAAAAGCTGTTGTAGCCGAAATGTTTGAACTTTATAAAGAAGTTCACCACGATGAAAGTAGTCTCAATACGACTAATCATATTTATGAAAATACGATGACTTTTCTTCGTACGCATTTTGATGGAGCAAAGCTTCGTCAAGTAGCCGCTCCTTTTAGAGAAGCCTTAGAAGAGTCTCTCTTTGTAAAAAGAGATAATATTTTTCCCGAGAGAGCAATTTTAGAGCTGGCCGATTTTTATAAGTCTTCTGATTCTTATATAGACGCTGGGAAAGATTTTGAACTTTTTTATGTGATGGAAAAGTATTTTGAAGGTTTTTCAGGAAATCCGACTGAAGATACTATTAGTAGAGCTTTTTTAAGCTTGATCTTAAATGACTTTAAAAATTATCCCTCTCTTTCTAAGCAGCTTAAAAAGTATATTCAGCAGGCATATATTGACAAGCTTCTTGAAGTAGTAGATGAAGAGCGAGCTACAAACTATCTTTCTATCCTTGGATCTCTTTCTAGGATAAGTGGTGATTATGAAGGACTTGAAAAGCTTTCTCGTGATCTTAAAGCTAAAGGCTATTCAAAAGATATTGTTTCTCATGCACGTCAGATCTCTGGAAAGAAAAGTCTAAGGAAAACCTGTCGTGATATAATTATAAGACTTTTTGATAAGTAAGTATATTTCCAGTCTCAGTAGACTGGAAATATTTTACATAATTCTTTAACTTCTTCTTTTATTTGCAAAAGTTTATTTTCATCATCGTGATGCTTTAATGCAGAGAAAATCCAACTTGCGACTTTCTTCATTTCCTCTTCTTTAAACCCTCTCGTCGTGATAGCTGGAGTTCCTAATCTAATTCCTGAAGTTACAAATGGAGATCGAGTATCGCCAGGGATCATGTTCTTATTACAAGTGATACCTGCTGCTTCGAGGGTCTTTTCAGCAACCTTACCCGTGAGGTTGACCGAGTCAGTCTTAACGAGAACAAGATGGTTATCTGTACCATGGGATACAATATCCATTCCAAGCTCTTTAAGGTTATTTGCAAGTGCTTGAGCGTTGGCCACAACTTGTTGTTGATATTCTTTAAAACCATCACTTAAGGCTTCTTTAAAAGCTACGGCCTTAGCAGCAATAACATGTTCAAGTGGGCCACCTTGAATTCCTGGAAACATATTAAAATTTATTTTCTTAATAATCTCTTCGTCATTTGTCAGAGCAATACCACCACGTGGTCCTCTGAGTGTTTTATGTGTTGTACTTGTGACGACATGAGCATGTGGAAATGGAGAAGGGTGAACGCCTGCGGCTACTAGCCCTGCGATATGCGCCATATCTACAAGAAGATAAGCTCCTACTTCGTCAGCTATTTCTCTAAACTTTTCAAAATCTATAATCTTAGCATAAGCACTTGCACCAGCTATGATCATTTTAGGTTGAGACTCATGCGCAAGTCTTCTAACTTCTTCATAGTCTAATTCTTCTTTTTCAACATTAAGTCCATAAGAAACGACATTAAAAAGTTTTCCAGAGAAGTTAACTGGGGAACCATGAGTAAGATGGCCTCCTTGGGAGAGGTCCATTCCTAAAATTGTGTCACCAGGATTAATCAACGCAAAAAATGATCCCATATTTGCTTGTGAGCCAGAGTGAGGTTGAACGTTGGCATACTTACAATTAAAAAGCTTACAAACTCGCTCAATCGCAATTTCTTCAATGCTATCAACATGCTCACAACCACCATAGTATCTTTTCTTAGGAAGACCCTCAGCGTATTTATTGGTTAAGATTGAGCCTTGAGCTTGCATAACGGCTTTAGAAGTATAATTCTCTGAAGCAATAAGTTCTAGGCCTTCCTCTTGCCTTACCAATTCTTTATTTGTGAGCTCAAAGATTTCTGAATCCATTGTCTCAAGTTTATTTGCGTCTTTTAAAAACATAGTTCTTTCCTAATTATTCGATACTACCAAGTACGAGTGATGAATTTGTCGATCCAAATCCAAATGAGTTATTAATTGCGTATCTTATTTTTCTTTCAACAGGTTTATGTGCTGTATAGTTGAGATCACATTCAGGGTCTTGGTTATCAAGATTGATTGTCGGAGGAATCATGCCTGTCTCTATTGCCTTGGCCGTAAAGACTGTTTCAATTCCACCTGCAGCTCCAAGAAGGTGACCTGTCATGGACTTTGTAGATGAGACGTTTATTTTCTTAGCATTGTCTTCACCAAGTACTTTTTTGATGGCACCGGTTTCTGCTTTATCTCCAAGAGGAGTTGAAGTGCCATGTGCATTTATATAGTCGACCATCTCTGGAGATATTCCTGCATTATCGAGTGCTTTTTTCATACAGCTAATTGCACCAATCCCTTCAGGATGTGGGGCGGTAATATGGTGAGCGTCACTAGATGCCCCAAAGCCTTTGATTTCAGCATAAATTTTAGCGCCCCTAGCTTTTGCGCTTTCGTACTCTTCTAATATTAATACTCCAGCGCCTTCACCCATAACAAAACCATCACGGTCTGAATCAAAAGGTCTCGATGCTTTTGTTGGATTATCAATATTTTTAGAAAAGGCTTTCATATTTATAAAGCCACCCATCGCAAGGTTACAAACTGTAGATTCTGCACCACCACTTATCATGACGTCATGACGTCCTGACATGATTTCATCACAAGCTGATGAGAGTGCATGACAAGAAGAAGCACAGGCACTAGCGACTGAGTAGTTCACACCCATGAAACCATACTTGATACTAAGAAGTCCTGTTGCCATATTAGGAATAATCCCTGGAATAAAAAATGGAGAAATTCTTCTTGGGCCTCTGTCATGAAAAGTCTTTGCCGTGGATTCGATCATAGGAAAACCTCCCATACCAACACCAAGAATTGCTCCAACTCTTTCTTTTTGAGATTCTATATCAACACCAGAGTCTTTAAGTGCTTCATCAGTTGCTTTTAGTGCGAAGTGAATAAATCGATCATAGCGACCAGCTTCTTTAGCTGAAAGAATATCTTCATCAAGTTCAAAGTCTTTAACTTCGCCAGCGATCTTTATTGGAAGAGAGCTAATATCATAACTATCAGCTGTAGAGATTCCAGACTTACCTTCAAGTAAGCCATTCCATATATCATTGAGGTTGTGTCCAAGCCCACAAATGGCGCCCATTCCTGTTATTACAACTCTTTTCGTCATAGAGAACTCCTTAAAAAATTCCCCCTTATTTGAACGTCTTAATGGCTATTTGGCAACATTTTTGAGAGGCTTATGAGTTTGTGCTTTGCGTTTTCTTCATTCTTCGTCTCTTGTCTGCTTGTGCCATAGCATGGGCACCGATCGGAGTTGCAATAATCAGGAAAATGCAAAGAAGGAAAGAGTTTATCAGGATCATGGTGCTCTGGGCAATAAAATTTGCTCCGATGAGAATCAAGATAGTACCAAAAGCTGAAGCTTTACTTGCTGTTTGCAGACGGGTGAGAAAGTCGGGCATTTTACCAATACCAATGGCTGATAAGAGAATAAAAAGTGTTCCTATGAATACTATGATTTCGCCAATAATAATCATTTTTTCTCTCCATGATTAGAGGGTAGGAAAGTTGAAAAAACAAGTGCCGTAACAAAGCTCACAAAAGTCATTAAGAGAGCGAGGTCAATAAAGAGAGTATTCTTCTTTAGTAAGAAGAAGATTATAAAGAGACTGATCGTCGTAACTCCAATAAGATCGAGTGCAAGGACACGGTCCATTGTTGTTTCACCTTTAAAACTTCTGATAATAAGAATTAAAAAGGATAGAATAAGTGTGAATATAGACATCAATGTTATAATACTCATCTTAGTATCCTCAGAACACGTGCTTCAAACTCTTCTTTAAAAACTTTTTTAGCCTCTTCCTTATCTTCAAGAAACATTATGTGTATATAAAGATATGAACGATCCGGCTCAATATCGATAACCATTGAACCCGGAGAAAATGTAATGAGATTGCTCAAAAGTGCAATTTCAAAATCCTTATTTGCTTCTAGAGGAAATTTTATAATCCCTGGAGAGGACATATTCTTTCTTGTTATGACATCTAAAGCAATCTTAAGAGCACCCAAGATCAAGTCCCATATATAAAATACTAGAAAGTCTAAAAGATAGTATATTCTCTTCATTATAATGACGCCTTGTTAGAGATTTCTAAAACCCACTCAGGATTAAGACTCATAAAAAGAGTAAGTAAACATAGAAAAACGCAAGCAAGTATAGGCCTTAAGCTAATTGAGTCTTGCTTTAAATGAGAGCTACTTTCGCCCCAGTAAACACCACTCCAGATTTTTACCATACTATAGAGGGTGAAGAAGCTTCCAATAATCATTGGCAGAGCAACCCATAGAAAGTGGTGACCTATTGAAATTTTAAAGAGTGATAATTTGGCCCAAAATCCAGATAGAGGAGGAATTCCGATGAGACTTCCTGCTGGAATAACAAATAATATGGCCAGCAGTGGAGAGTATCTTATGATGCCTCCAAGATCTTTAATAAGCTCTGTTTTATACTTTGCTTTTATAAGTCCAGAGACAAAGAATAAGTTTGTCTTAACTACAATATGGTGAAGAATATAAAATAGCGAGGCACTAATTCCTAGGGCTCTTATCTCGTCGTTTGGATGTAGAGCAAAACTAACACCTACACCAATAAATCCTACCTGACTTATAATATGATAACTTAAAATATTTCTTAAGTAGCCTTGAATCACAGCACCCCAGACCCCTACGAGAAGAGTAATCAGTGAGAGAATAAGAACCATCCAGAAAAAGATTATATCCGCAGGAAAGACGAAGGAGAAGACTCTAAGCATAGCATAGAGACCAAGTTTGGTGAGAAGCCCTGCAAGTACTCCACTTAAAGCAGGTGAAAGCTTAGGATAACTCTCTGGCAGCCAAAAGAAGAATGGAAAGAATGCTGACTTGATAGCAAATGCGCCAAATAGACATATGGCCAATGATCTTACAAGTGCCGGATCATGAGAGTAGAGAACATTAAGACGCTGGTTGAGTATTGAAAAATCTAGAGTTTTAGTAAAATTATATATGAGACCTACAGATATTAGAAAAAGTAGTCCACTAATAAAATTTAAAACGATATATCTTAAACCAGACTTTAATCGATGAAATTCAGCATCGAGAACAACAAGAACATAGCTACTCATCAGTGTAATTTCAAACCACACAAAGAGATTAAAGAGATCACTTGTTAAAAAGGCTCCACTAAGTCCAAGAAATAAAGTGTTATATAAGAAGAAATAGGATTTGCTTTTTTCTGCCGTAATTCCTTGCTGAGAGTAAAGTGCTCCTGCAAAGTATATAGCACCAACAATGGAAATTATCATTGATGATACAGTATCAATTTTAAGCTTTATTCCAACTCCGGCAGGCCAGGAGCCAGCAACAACTTCATAGTTATATTGATCAGTAACAACTAGAAAAGTAGAAAACAGAAAATAGCCAAGACTTAGAACGATAGTAATAAGACTAGGAAGTGACTTTGAATTTTTAAAGAGCAAAGTCAGGGATGCGGCTATAAGCGGAATAAAAATGAGAAAGTAAAAGTACTGTCCTACTATCATTCATGCTCCAGTTCATATGTTTTCTTTAACACACTTACGATGAAGCATAAGGTGGCAAAGGATATAACGATTGCCGTTAACACAAGTGCTTGTGTGAGAGGATCAGATGCTTGAACTGATTGATTAGTGAAGGGAAAAGCGTTTTGATTGACACCATCGATTGAAAAAATCGTGAGATTCACTGCATTTCCAAGCAGAATCATAGCATAAACATAACCTGACCATGTGTCTCTTAGTAAGTAGAATATCCCAGCAATCAATAGGATTATGCCAAGGGTAAAAGTCACGAAAACCTCCCTTTTCCAGAAAATTTAGTAAATTCAATATAGGCACGAGTGGTTGATATCGCGACTATAATATAAATAAAGAGATCAAAGAAGAGAATTGAGCTTAGTTTACCAGCAATCGGTAGCGGTATCGTTGTCCATAATCCTGTTAGCACATTCTTTCCCATAAAAAGTGGGAGAACAGCAACAATAAAAAGTCCGATGAGTGAAAGAGATAGAATCGCTGGAAAATAATTAACAATATACTTCTCTATTCGTGATTCTGAGTGGGAGAGAAATCGTAAGATGAGTGCTAGCGAAAGAATCAGTCCTCCGATAAATCCACCTCCAGGAAGGTTGTGTCCTCTTAAAAAGAACACCAAAGAGATAGCACTTAAAAGAGGATAGAGAATCTTAAAGCTTGCTCTAATCAGTATTTCATTCACTCTTTCTTCCTTTGTTAGTGAGAACTAGTGTGACTCCTATAATAGCAATGGCAACAACAATAACTTCTCCGAAGGTATCAAAGGCCCTAAAATCAACAAGAATAACATTAACTATATTCTCACCCTTGGCCAAGGAGTAGGAGTTATCGAGAAAGAACTTTGAAACATCTTTTGTGAAGTCTAGTCCTCTGACAAAGAAGAAGGAGTAAAAAACTGCTCCAAAGAATGTCGCAATAAAGAAGTTAGACCATTCACGTTTCTTTATGATCTCTATTTCCTTAACAGATCTCACAAGAAAGAAAACAAAGAATAATGATAAACTCTCGACCATAAGCTGAGTCATACTGACATCCATAGCACTATGGATACCAAAATAGATCACAAGGAAAAAGCCTGAAAGAGCTAAGTAAATTAACTTTCTATAGTGAAGGCTGGAATAAATAGATAGACCGACTCCTGTTAAGATAGGTATGGAAATTAACGCCTTTGCATATGTAAAACCAAAATCAGGCATCATGAAACTTGTAATATCAAGTAATCCAATAAGAACAAGGGAAGAGTAGGCAACAAGTGTGACTTTCAAATATCTGAGAAGTCTTCCATTTTGTAAAATTGTTTCCATCTTTTCAAATAGGTACATACATTGATCAAGAAGCCACTTACATAGAGACCATAAACTAAAGTCTTCAAATCTACTTGAAAAGGCAGACACTCTCTCTAGAAATCTAGTATGAACGATACTGCCAAAAATACTTGTGAGAATTGTAAGTACACTCAAAATAACGACAATATTGTATGGATAATCAAAGCCGTGCCATAGTTTAAGTTTTAGTCCAACGATCGAAAAGTTCTGGAAGTGAGTGATCAATGCAAGATTAATTACTTTGTTAATCTGAACAGTATTTGGAATGATCGCAATAACTGTGGCCGTCAAAGAGTACATAACGGCTGGAAAAAGAAGTAGAGGTCTTTTAGGATCTCTTTTTGAAGATGGATCGCTTCGGTGATCTTTACCAAAGAAGACTTTTATGAAGTTTACTGCTTGTATTCCCATGGTTGCATTGGCGTAGAAGAATACCGCTGCTAAAGCATACATCGTAGATGGCTTTAGACTTGAGAGATATATATATTCTTTAGCAAAGAATCCTAAACTTAGAGGGATACCAATCATACTTAGAGAGCTCAAAAGTGCCGCAATCTTAACCGGCAGGTAAGGAGTGATCTCGCCTTTTAATTCAAAGAAGTCCATCGTTTTATATGTTTGATCAAGATAGCCAGCAATTTGGAAAAGGGCAGCTTTATAGAGAGCGTGAGCTACAACAAATAACATAAAGCTTAGTAGAGAAATATCAGATGCTATTCCTAGGAGAATCGCTAAGATTCCGAGGACGCAACTTGTTGAGTAAGCCAGCATCGTTTTAAGATTTCTTTGAAAGAGACATTGGGTCCCTGCATAGACTGCACTAATAGATCCTATAATAATTAAAGCACTAGACCAAAGTGAGCTATATTGAAATAACGGCTGAAGTTTATAGGCGAGTATCAGCCCAGCTTTTACCATCGTCGCAGAGTGAAGAAAGCTACTTACAGGTGTCGGTCCTGCCATGGCAAGAGGTAGCCAATAAGAGAATGGGAAGAGAGCAGACTTCGAACATATACCAATCAGAATTGAAATAATTGCTACGCTAATATATTGGTGATTGAGTAAATCTCTTGTTTCAATAATTGTGCTTAAAGAGAGAGACTCAAGAATAGAAAGTCCACTTTCTTGACCGATCATAGATAGAACAAGAATTCCATATAGGAGGAAGAGACCGCCCCCAACTGTTGTGTAAAGTGCCCACTTCGCTTTTTCACGAACGCTTTCTTTATGGTTATTAAATCCAATTAAAAAGAAGGAGGAAACACTGGTCATCTCCCAAAAGAGAAAGAGACTTAAGAGATTATCCGTTAAGACAAGTCCAAGCATGGCGATCGTAAATACTGCCAGTGAACTGTAGAAGATTGCCTTTTTAAAAATGTTATAGTTTTTTAAATAAGAAAGACTATAGAGTAGAACACCTACACCAATAAAAAGAATGAGTGAGCAAAAGAAAATATTACTGACAGATGTATGGAATGATAACTCAAGACCTAGTTCAGGTAGCCAATTGAATGTCATAATTCTTTCGATCTCGATCCTCACTTGAAAAAAGTTATACACTAATAAAATACGATATTATGTGTATTTTTTAAACCGGGAAAGAGTCTTTTTAGTAACTTAGGCAATTTCGAAAGTGAGACATCGGCTAGACGCGTGACGTTTTGCTCTTATTCTACAGTTATTATTTATTTTAAAGATTTAGCTAGTAGTAGTCGAGAAGAATCGTATGAGTTTCATTTTATTTCTGTTATCTGTTTCAAATAATGCATATGCTTCAGAGGCCCTAAATTATGCAAAACATGGTTGTGAAATTGAAAGTAGTGAGAAGGGTTGTAAGGCATATGAACGCTTAAAGAAACTACATTCAAATAGTAGGGATACTGATACAGAGAGTTCCACTCTGTTTAAAACTCAAGTTAAGGATAGTAGAGGAAATGCTGTAAATCTAAATGTGAATATTGATAACAGTATCATGGAGTCCCTAGTTTCAAATTGCCAAGAATATAAAATAAAAATTATGAGTTGCTCTCCTTATTCTTGCTCTATTAAAGACCCCTTTGGAGGGATTACTGAATTTGAAATTGTTGGAAAAGAAAAAGATTTATGTATTGTTAAAGAAGTTAAGCAAGACGTTAAGAGAGTCGTTTGTAAGTTAAAAAAAGAACATCTTAGTGTGTCTGGCAAAATGGTTGATTCAAAATTTATGAGATTCCAAGAATATCTTGAAAAATGGTATGATGAGAAGGTTTGTATTCTAAGTGATTACTGATACTTTTTCTTACAAAAAAGGCCACAAGTAGTGGCCTTTCTCATTGAAAATATGTGTAAAAAAAATTACTGCTTATTTCCTAGGTAACCTACAACGTCTTTAACAGACTTTAGACCTTCCGCATCTTCTTCTGGAATTTCAATTCCAAACTCATCTTCCATCTTCATCATAAGCTCTACGATATCAAGCGAATCAAGATTTAAATCATCTACAAAGTTTGTATCCATTGAAATCTTAGCTTTATCAATCTTAGTTGCGTCACTGATAAGATTAATTACTTTCTCTTCCATTTCTATTCTCCCTATTATTTAGATCTGAAATAATTTTTTTAAATATCTTTCTATTTTCCGATTTATTATATGTAAAGTCCACCATCAATTTTTACAACTTCGCCTGTAATATATTTAGAGGCTCCACTTAAGAGAAAACAGACGAGATTAGCTACATCACTAGCTTCTCCGAATTCTCCAACCGGAATGTTGGCCAAATATGACTCTTTTGCCTTTTCTTCAAGTGCATCAGTCATGTCAGTAGCAATGAATCCAGGACACACTGCGTTGCACCTAATCTTTCTTGAACCTAACTCTTTAGCAACAGATTTTGTAAATCCTAGAAGCCCAGCTTTTGAGGCCGCATAAGAAGCCTGAGATGTATTTCCCATCAGTCCAACAACTGAGCTGATATTAACAACACTCACGTCCTGGGCCTTTAGAAACTGTCTCGATAGAATACTTGTCAGCATCATCGTGCCCTTAAGATTTGTATCAATAATTGAATCAACATCACTTCTCTTAAGTCTAAGAAGGAGTGAGTCTTTTGAAACGCCAGCATTATTAACAAGACCAGAAATCGGTCCAAACTCTTTTGCAAAATTTGATGTTGATTCTTTCATTTGTTCTTCATTATTAAGATCAAAAAGAAGTCCAGTAACATTACTAGCTCCACGTGCTCTCAGTTCATTTTCAATCTCTTTGGCCACGTCTTCTTTTCCTTCTCTATAGTTGAAGACTACATGAGCACCTTGGGCTGCAAGGGCCTTGGCTATCTCTAGTCCAATCCCACGAGAGGCACCAGTGACTAAAATATTTTTGTCTTTAAGGTCATTGTAATTAACGATCATGATAAAGCTCCCTCAAGGTCATCAAATGCACCATCTTTATCGAGGCTAATGACTTTGATATTTCTATTAATTTTTCTAGCAAGTCCCATTAGAACTCTTCCTGGTCCCACTTCAATGCAAAGAGTTTCATCCTCAAGAGAACTAAAACTCTGTGTCCAAAGAACAGCACCATCGACTTGCTTGATGAGGTTTTCTTTAAGAATTTCTCCATCAGTTCCTGCATGATATTTCTTAGCATTTATATTTGCAATATATGGAGTTTCTAATTTATTAAATTGAGTTTCATTTAGTAGAGGCTCCATTTTCTCTCTCGCTGGCTTCATGAGGCTTGAGTGAAATGGGGCGGATACATTTAATTCCACAAGGCGGTGTGGTTCAGTGTAATTTTCTTCAATCCACTTTACGGCTTTTTCACATGCTTCACTATGTCCTGAGATGACAATTTGTCCCGGCTCATTAAAGTTTGCAGGCATAACTTGAGAGTCTTCATTGGAAGATTCTTCACAAGCTTTCTTTACAATATCCTCTGGGATCTTTAAGCAAGCATACATTTTTCCTTTACCAGCAGGAACTGCTTCTTGCATAAACTTTCCTCTAAAGTGAACAGCTTTTACGGCATCTTTAAAATCAAGTCCACCAGCAGCGACTAAGGCAGCATATTCACCTACAGAGTGACCCATAACTGCTTTTATTTTAATGTCTTTCTTATCAAGAACTTCTTTTAATTTTCTAAAGAGTCCAATCGAGTGAGTAAGTATCGCTGGTTGTGTATTTGCTGTCAGAGTCAGGTCTTGTTCTGGTCCATCAAGCATGATTTTAGAAATATCATATCCTAGCGCTTCATTTGCTTCGCTTAAGATTTCAAAAGCGCTGTGGCCTTCAAGTTTCTTTCCCATTCCAACATATTGAGAACCTTGTCCAGGAAATATAAGAACAACTTCTTTTGTCATAAATTCTCCGTTTTAATATTTTAGTAGAGTCGCACCACTTGTTAGTCCTGCTCCGAAGGCATCAAGGAGTAGGGTGTCGCCTCTTTTTATTCTTCCATCGGCAATCGCTTCATGCATTGCAATTGGTACAGTGGCAGCTGAAGTATTAGCATATTTATCAATATTGATGATGACTTTTTCTGGAGGAATTCCAAGCATCTTTCCTGTTGTTTCGATGATTCTCACATTTGCTTGATGTGGAATTAACCAGTCAACATCTTCAAGAGTTTTATCAGCTTTTTTAAGAACGAGTTTTGCATTTTCAGCAAGAGTTCTCGTCGCAACCTTAAACATCTCTTTACCTTTCATTTGCATATAGTGGGCATCTTCTTTCAAGTGAGTCTCAGTGATTGGCTCCACTGCTCCACCGATAGGTTGATCAAAGAATTCTTTTCCACTTCCATCAGCACCTAGATGAAGAGAGAGAATGTCTGATTCATCACCATCTTCGTTTTCACCAATGATGGCGACACCACATCCATCTCCAAAGAGAATACATGAATTTCTATCTTTCCAATTCACTTCTCTAGAAAGCATTTCACTTCCAATGACTAGTGCGTTCTTGATCGCTCCGATTTTTATAAGTCCAGTGACCATATTTACACCGTAAACAAATCCAGAGCAGGCGGCCGCAATATCAATCGCAGCACACTTATTAGTTATTCCAAGTTTTTGTTGAAGTATACAAGCAGTATTTGGAAGCTTGAAGTCAGGTGTGACCGATGCAAATACAATGAAGTCTATGTCATTTGGTTCTAGGTTCGCAGCCTTAAGTGCATCGAGTGTCGCATGGTAGGCCATATCACTTGGCCATTCTCCACCCTCAGTAGAACAGATTCTTCTGTTTCTAATTCCAGTTCTTTCAAAGATCCATTCATCAGAAGTCTCCACTATTTTTTCAAGGTCTGTATTACTCACAACCTTTTTTGGCGTATAAATTCCCGTGCCTTTAATTTTCACTTTTTTCAAAATTGCCTCGCAAGATGTAATTTAACTAAGTGAAAATTCTAGGTAAAGGCCTGTGTACTTGGCAAGGTTTAAATTAGAAAATATTAAAGATGAGAAGTAGAATTACTCTCTTTGTGAAGTCCCGCAACAGTGTCATTTCTTGACTCTTTCTCTCTTTCTTGAGGAGTTTGCAGGCTCTGCATCGGTGCAACATGTTCAACAGTGTAAGGATTGAACTTTTCTAACTTATCTTTGTAGTTATTGCTAAAAACAAAAATTGATAAGGCGCTAAGTGCAAATATAATTCTATCTAATGACATGTGTGACACTCCGTATATACATTCTAAGGGAATAAAGTTCCTCTTGAGCTTCATCTGTTAGAAATACTTGTATAAAATTGTATAGGAATTAAAGATACTTTGTCTAATTTATTGGAATTGTGATGACTTGACGAGTCTAATCTAAAGGTAAGAATGTCGTACAAATAGGAAAAAGCTCGTATCAATTAAATAATCGATACGAGCTTTAATATTTAAAAAGTGACAAAATTTTGTGCTTTGTTAAATAGTGTGAAGATTAATCTTCAGTTTCTTCTTCTACTTTATCAGCTCTTGTTTCGAAGATTTTCTTACCTTTCCACATACCAGATGGAGAGATACAACCTTTCTTCGTTAATTCACCAGTTTCAGAATCAGTTAAAACTTGGTTATTTGCATATAATTTATGTGTTTGACCTGCTCTTCTTAAGCCTTTTCTTGAAACACTTGTCTTCTTCTTAGGTACTGCCATTTCTAACTCCGTTATCTACAACTTCTATATTTAAATATTAATCGAGAGATATAGGTACACTTTTTTGCACCAATTTACAACTATTTTCTAATGATGCCCACAGTTATTGTGGTTTTTGTTTTCTCCACATTGACCACAGAGTCCTTTGCACTCTTCCTTACACTTTGGGTAAGGGTTAATGGCCAGAACAGCCGCTTCTGTGAGAGCTTCACTTAAGTCAGCTTTACCTCTTTCATGAAAATAAAGGTCTAAAACTTTATCTTCAATGAAAACGTCATCAACTTCTTCATACTCAGGATCATTTTCATAGCGAGAGTGAATGTAGACGCCCTGAAACTCAGTTGAAAATGACTGAGGTGAATCATCAAGGCATTTCACACATGAGGCCATGTACTGTCCTTCAACTGATCCTGTCACAATAAGATATTCTCCAAACTCCGAGTTGCTGTCCCTTTTCACTGTTACAGAGGCTTTGAGCTCTTCGTCCATATTTTCTTCTGTGTCGTACTCCGCAGTTATGCTTTGTAATATCGTATCCACCCACGAAGTATCTTTATTGTTAAAATAAAGTGTCGTCGGCTCTGAATCTTTTAATCTTGAGATTAAAAAAATCGGCTTTTCGCTTATTTCATTTCGAATTCTTAGTTCAATTTCATTTTGCATAATGTACTCTCTTAATTATTTGGTATACTTAAAGAATTTAATGCGTCTTGTAAATACCGTATTGCCAATATTACAGTCCAGGAGAGAAGTAATGAGAGTGTTTATTTGTGGTTTTTCAGGCTCTGGAAAGTCGACTCTAGGTTCGAGGCTTGCTAAGTCTAGTGATTTCCAAGTCTTAGACCTAGACGAGGAGATATATGAGAGAATGGGGGCAGGGTATGACTCACTTTCAGATTATATCGAAGATATCGGTATTGATGAGTTTAGAAAAGACGAACAAGAAATGATTAAGCTCTTGCATGGTAATTTTAAAGACGATTACGCGATCATTCTTGGTGACGGCAGTTTAGAAAGCACTTTGGTGGTTGATTTTATTAAAAGTGTTGAGGCTCGAGTAGTCTTTCTTGATACACCTTTTGATGAGTGTTACTCGCGTCTGAAAAAAGATGGGAATAGGCCACTGATGAAAAAAGGAAGAGACTTTATGAAGGCTAAGTTTGATGAAAGAGCTTCTTTGTATGAGGGGATATCGTCTCTTAAGCTCAGCCCAGAGCAGAGCGATGAGATTAGTTCTTTGTCAGATCTTATTGGCCTCTTAAAATAGCCCTAAAATAGACGAATCTTGATTTTTATGGTCATATAAGTAAGAGCAATAAGCTTGAGCCTATGGAGCTTTTATGAAGACAAGTAAGAATTTAAATGTGGCCGTCGTTACTCATGACCTGAAGTTAGCAGGAAGAGTATGTTCTGAGTTTAAGAAGTTAAATATTTTGGTTCATTCGTTTGAATCAGCTTCAGACTTCTTGTCTTCATTAGAAAGTACTCAATATGACTTAAGCCTAATTGATATCGCTGATTCTAAAGTCGGAAATGAAACACTCGCTCTAGATTCACGACTTAGTTCAACATCACTTGCATTTATTTTTACAATTGCCAGTTCTAAATATTTAGGACCGACGTATACGACTGATCACTTAGGTTATGTCGATGCTACGAGAGATCTTACTGGGCAACTGAAAAATATTCTCTTTAATTATAAGAAGAAGATGAATCTTATCTCTGAGTTTGAATCATATAAGAGCTTTCATGCAAACTATGCTCAAAAATCAAAAGGTCTACATGCTCAAGTAGAATCTTTAAAAGAGAAGATTTATCATCAAAATATCATGACGAATTTTTCAAAGAACTTTGAAAAGTTATTAGAAGAGTTTAACTTCTCCACCGCACTTTCAAAGTCATTGTGTGAATTTGATGGTGTGAAGAATTACGCTCTATTTAAATTAAATGATTCAGGAACAAAGCTTATAAACTTAGACCTTGATGGAGAGAAGTCTCTTGATATTCCATCTATTTGGATTGGAAAAAATAATGATGTGGGAATAGGCAGTGAGTGTATCTCTGTGGCCTCTGGAATAGTTGAGCCCTTCGTTGATGAGACCTTATTATCTATTACCATTTCAAAGAATAATGAGTCTTCTGATATGCTTTTAGTTTTAGAAATATTAGACTCTGATGCTTACGCTCTTGATTGGAATGGCTTTGAGTCGTTCTTAAGTGGAAAGTATGCTCAGATGATCAATCGCTTAAATGATATTAAAGAAGATAAAGAAGATCGCTCGATCTTTCATCTCTTGGATGACCTTTCAAATATTTCATCGGGAGATCATTTGATAGGACTTGATATTAGTGACATCGCAGATGTCTTATCTGTTAAGTTTGATGTGAGCTTTAATTACTTAAAGTTTTGGAGTGATCTTAAGACTTACTGTAGAACATTCTTTGCTCTAGAAGATATTTATATCGTGGATAATTCACTGATTGCTCTTCGTGTATCACAAAAAGACTTTTCAGTTATTTTTGATTCATTGAAAGAAACTTTTGGTGCTTATGATATTTCTAAATATTTTCAAGGAATATCAAAGTCTGAAGTTATGTCCTTAGAGATAAGAGTAAGTGAAATGCCTTTTTCTCACTTTGGTCTTATTGAAAAGAAAAATGAAGTTAGTCATTCAGTCATAAGTCCTGGAGAAATGAGTCTATGAGATTTGGATCTCAATTTGAGATAAGCCTTAATACTCTTGATTCAAACTTCCAAAAAGTAAAAAGTATATGCAAATCAAATGAAGTCATCTTTATGGTGAAAGCGGATGCTTACGGCCACGGACTTGTACCAATCACAAGATTTAGTTTTAATGAATTGGGTATAAGAGAGTTTGGTTGCGCCTCATTAGGTGAGGGGACTACTCTTAGAAAAGAATTACCAAAGGACTTCTTTGAGATTTATATATTCTCTGATCTTGGACTCTCTGATCCAGAACTTCGCGAGTTCTATTCTGCGCTCAGACTAACACCAATTATCTCAAATGAAAGGGACTTATCAATCTTCCTAGAAGATGAGAACTTTAAAAATATTCCTCTTTGTCTTAAGTTTAATACGGGGATGAATAGACTAGGTTTAGAAATCTCACGAATGGATGAAATTATAAAGACGTTAAAGATCGCCGGTAGAAAGTCTATCGATCATCTCATGACTCATCTTGCTTGTGCTTCACTATCGATTGAAAATAAGAAAAATGCTCAACAGTTTGAGAGGTTTGAGCAAATTAAAACGACGCTTAAGTCTAGTGGAATAAAAGTAGATAAGACATCAATCTCTAACTCTGGAGCTATAGAACAAGGAGCGGGATTAAAAGAGAGTCACGTTAGACCTGGTCTTATGATGTATGGACCTAGCTCATTAATCCCAGCAATCTCTTCTCAATCAAAGTATGATGGAGAGTTGATCTCATCATTAAAGACTAAGATCATAAGTATTAATTCAATTAAAAAAGGAACACCTATCGGTTATGGAGCAAACGTTTGCCCAGCGAGTGGTAACGTCTATATCGCAGCTCTTGGTTATGGAGATGGGTTTTCTACTTTTAATCAAGGTGTTGAGATTGAGTATATGGAAAACACTTTTAAAGTTGTTGGACGTGTTAATATGGATATGGCACATCTCTTATTAGAGGATGAGAATACATGTCAGCTCAAAGAAAATGATTCTTTTGTGATCTGGTCGAGAGAGACTGATAACTTTAAGAGAATTTGTGAACGCTCAAAAATGATTCCCTATGAAGTGCTTACCTCAGTTACATCTCGAGTTCCTAAGATTTATGTCGATTAAGCTTCTTCGGTTTCTTCTTCAGACTCTTCAAGATTGTGATAGACGGTAACAACATCATCGTCTTCTTCAAGTAGATCAATGAGCTTTTCAAATTGCTTCATGGTTTCTTCGTCGTCAATGGCCTTATGATTAAGAGGTAATCTTTCAAGTGAGGCCTCTTCAGGTGAAACACCCATCTCTTCAAGTTTCTTTTGTATAGGTCCATAAGATTCGACTGGTCCAGATACTTCATAGATTTCATCTTCTAATTCAATATCTTCAGCACCTGCTTCGATCATTTCAAGTTCAAACTCATCTGCATCAGATACGTTGGCTTTTGGTACTAGGTAGATGGCTTTTCTTTCAAAAACAAATTCAAGAGAACCTGTCTGTCCAAGACTTCCACTTACTTTATTAAAATAGCTTCTGACGTTGGCAACTGTTCTTGTGTTATTATCAGTTGAAGTCTCAACAAATACTGCAACTCCTCCTGGACCATACCCCTCGTAGTTTACGTCTGCATAAGCAGCGCCACCGCCACCCTGGCCTTTCTTGATAGCTCTTTCAATATTATCTTTAGGTACATTGAATTTCTTGCAGCGATCGACAGCGACCTTGAGAAGAAAGTTTGTATCGGGATCAGGGCTTCCACTTTTAGATGCTAAGAAAACATCTTTTAGTGCTCTTGTGTATACTTGGCCTCTGGCCTTATCTGCAGCGCCTTTCTTTGCCGCAATCTTAGCTGACTTTCTTCCCATGTTTTTCTCCTGATAAGAGAAGAATATAATAGATTATTATAAAAACGTCTACATTGAAGCGTTGTGTCTTAGTTTAAAGATACTTTTAAGAGGCTTTTGAAATTCTTATTGAAACCGGATCTTCTGGAAAAGGTTTATCGTCTCTAACTGAAATATGAGTATGTTCTTCATTAGATTCTATGATGGCAATTTCGTCTTCACGAAGAACAATGGTATCAGATATGTAGTCTTGAATTCCTCTTGAGTCCTTTCTTAGGTAATTTATTAAAAAAGGTAGATAGGATAAATAATTTATGAAGAGATATCCAAGGGAGCGACCAAAAGCTTCTTTAAAAGAAAGCTCTCTATTGTGATCGTGTTTGGCGCATACTCTTAGTTTCATAAACATCTTTCCAAGACTTTTCCCATTATTAAGATAATAGAAAAAGAAAAAGTAGCTTATAAAGAAGACGGGTAAGGTAAGAGTGAAAGTATTTACGTTGAGGTCTCTCCACGCCGAATAATTTGCAATATTTAATCGAGATACATGTTCCGTTATAAAGTAACCCCAGGTCATGGATACGGCTTTTGTGAGAAAGACGATCGCATATATATCGATGATAAAAGCATATGTTCTACTTTTTAAAACATCTCGTCTCGAAGGGGCCTTCTGTGTTTGTCCTGATTCAATGTGGGGTAATACGCTTACACTATTCATGTAGTTCTATTCGGGAAATTAATTCACTTGGTTGAGAGATCTTTTTAGAAAGGAGACGACTAGGAAATTCATTCCGTCTCAATAGAGATATTTTTATTCTTCAAAATTATAGGTACTAACTTCCGATAGTTTAGACATGATAAGGATTATTATGAAGGTATATTTGATTGTTTTACTTTTATTTACGGTTGGGTGCTCGCAAAATATCAAGAGATCACCTGCAAGTGTATTGCTTGACGCTAATGAAGTTAGTGAGCGCAAGAGTTTTCTCTTAGAGAAATTTAGAACCGATCCTGATTACTTCTTTGTAAATAACGAAAAGCAAAAGCAGATTTTTGTGCTTATTGATAAACTCCGATTTAAGTCTCAGTTTGATATTTTTGAAGAGGCTTTTGAAAGAGGTATGTTTCGAGTTGGAATATTAGAAGATCTTATGATGGTCACAAGGCCTCAAGATGTTCAACTTATTAAGGATTATTCAAAGGCTTTATTTACTCAAAAAGATCCAGTGATTGCACAAGCTCTAAAGATTATAGTCTCTGATGAGCTTAATATAGAGCAAGGGAAGTTTAAGAAAGCTTACTTCGATGCACTTTCCACTAAAGACTTTAAACATACAAATCTTGCTTATCTGATTGTTTCTAAATCAAAGAATATTAATAAAGATGTAATCGATAATGCCCTGTATGTTTTGAGGCCTAAAGCTTATAGAATTAATGAAATTAAAAGTGACTTAATTTTAAATGAACTCAACTACACAAAAGGAGTTCATGCTCAGACTTATCTTTTAAGAATGCTCAATCGAGATTTTGGGAAGTTCGCAAGCACAAGATTTATAAAAGCTCACACATATGTAACCTCCTCTGAGACTCTAGAATTTTATCTCTCTTATTTAAGTGTTATGAAAAGACTAAACCTAGCTCCATCGCTTGAAATATTAGTGAGATTAAATAAACTCTCTCGTAATGAAGGTGCATCGGCGACAGGTCTTATTCAAACGATGAGAATAAATATTGAGAAAATGAGTGAAGAGTCCGTTAGAGGAAAGAATATAAATAGGGATATAAATTATCTCTTAGATATGATCAGCTCTCATGAAATTACAGAACAAAACTATAGGTCTATTAATCATCTCTTTGAATTGAGCTTTTCTCAAAATTACTCACTTAATAGAAGAGTTCTCAATTTAGTATTCAAGTCCCAAAATCAATATCAAAGCGAGTTTATACGAAAAATAATAATTGATACTAGAGACATGGGGAATTCTGAGCGAACAAGAGTAATAAATAGAGCACAAAAGGCTTTGACGAAGATTGTTGACCCTTTTACGAGTGACGTTGCGATGAATTTTAGCCTTAGTTCTTCTATGAGTATTGTTGAGCTTGAAGCTGATAGGATTGACTTGATTAAGAGTAAGGCCAAAATCCTAGGACTAGACTATAGGGACATCTATAGAACTGACTCTGATTTTCTTGAATCTATAGTAAAGATTGAAAAAGATATCTCACTATTTGAAGGTAGTGAGCGAAAGAGACTTCTTGCTAAATATCTTCTTTTAAAAAATAACGTCGAAGATAAGAATAAGGAAGTTGTTTCTCAAATTATTAAGGCCATCATTCGAATGCCTGAGCATATGATTGAAGACCATGCACTTTTTGATGTAAAAGCTATTGAATCTCTAATTGAGAATAATCTCGCGCAGGCTTATGAAAATCTTGGAAGTCATTACTTTCAAGGCTATTTCTTATTAAATCCATCTCTTGAAAAAATCGAATTACTTCAACAAACATTTGCAATTAATCGTGATAGTACTGGTTTGATCCCCTTCGTCTCTCTTGTCATTGAAAGGGGCTATATTCCTGATGTGGATAACTTCTCAGATATTAGTCGTCTTCATCTCAATGCTCAGCAAGATGATTATATTAGTAAATTACGTGAGAGAAGAATGATCTCAAAGGAAGTGTACGATCTTCTTGAAGAAAGTAGAGATTTACTATTTAATCGGCTTTCATTTGAAGATAAAGAGTTAAAGATGTTTCGTTTTGAGCTACTTGATGAAGTTACGAAACTACCGCAGTGGAAGAGGGATTTTTATCTCTCGTTAGTCTCTCAAGGTGGAAGTCTTCTCGACTCATACGAAATTGTTCAAAGAATCAATCAAAGAAAGGCATCAAAGCTTAAGGAGCTGTCGAAGATTATAAGCTCTCTTTCAGAGGATTTGTCGGATGGTATCGAAATAGGTGACGAAGAGTTTTTTAGGCTTAAAGATAAACTTCTCGCTGACTTCAAAGTTTCGATTAAGTTAGATGAAATGAAGCTTCTCTTTAATATGGCAAAGTTACAAAAAACTAAAGACTTGAGTAATCCTCAGAAACAAAGAATTGGACCTCTCCATTCATGCCTTAAGTTAATAAGATCAATCTTTACTGGAAAGTAATTTGATCTTTTAGCTCTTGAAGCTTATTCATTGCTTGAATTGGGGTCATATTGTTAATGTCAATATCACTTAGATTCTCTTCAACTTCTTTTAAGTAACTTGGTACTTCGTGAACCTTTTCGATAGCAAAGAAATCAAGTTGAGAATCAATTGAGCACTTCTCTGTTTCAATAAGTCCTTTGGAATGATTTTGGTTTTTCTCTAAAGTC
This sequence comes from Bacteriovorax sp. UBA1852, assembly GCA_002338505.1. Lineage (GTDB taxonomy): Bacteria > Bdellovibrionota > Bacteriovoracia > Bacteriovoracales > Bacteriovoracaceae > Halobacteriovorax_A. The sequence continues at coordinate 8,255 of DDIK01000159.1, read as the reverse complement.
TTTAAGATATCCTTACTTCTTTTGAGAACATGCGATGGTATACCCGCAAGTTTGGCAACATAGATACCAAAGCTTTGTGAGGCGCCTTTTTCGATTAGTCGATAGAGAAATTGTACATTTCCGCCATGATTCATTGTCTCAACAGTTAAGTTCTTCGCTTCAGGAAAAGAGTCAGCCAGATCAATTAATTCGTGATAGTGAGTCGCAAATAAGCAAAGTGACTTAAGATCATTCACAAAATGTTCAACCAGAGCCCAGGCGATTGAGAGGCCGTCATAAGTCGATGTCCCTCGTCCAACTTCATCAAGAATGATAAGAGACCGATCAGTTGCATGGCGAATGATTTCTGCAGTCTCTGCCATCTCAACCATAAATGTCGACTGGCCTTTGAGAATATCGTCACTTGCTCCAAGTCTTGAAAAGAGAAAGTCACACATTGAGACTCTTACTTTCTTCGCTGGAACAAATGAACCTATTTGAGTAAGAAGTTGAATAATTGCAACTTCTCTCATAACTGTCGTCTTACCGGCCATGTTTGGACCCGTGATCAGGCCAAAGTATTTCTTCTCGTTGAGTTCTAGACTATGACAAACGAAGTTATCTTGAATTGCGTTTTTAATTAGTGGATGCCAAGCATCTGTTAAAGAAATTTCTTTATGACTTGTTGAAATCTCAGGCCTTGAAAAGTCTTCACTACGTGCGATCCAACTAAAAGACTGGAAGATATCAAGTTCAGCAAGAACACTTGCAAGTCTTCTGATGTGATCTCTATTGTCACTCACTGAAGTGACGAGATCTTTAAAAATTTCTCTCTCTAGTTTATAGAGTTTCTCTTTAGCCAGGACGACTTCTTTTTCAAACTCGGCCAGCTCTTCAGTCACATACCTTTCGGAGTTCACAAGAGTCTGTCTTCTTACAAAGCTCTTTGGAACCTTATCAGAATGAGTCTTTGAGACCTCAATGAAATAGCCTGCAACGTTATTTGATTTAATCTTAAGCTTTAGAATTCCAGTTTCTTCACGTAGTCTATTTTCAAAAGCAATCAGCTCACTTGAAGCACTTGTACTGAGCTTTGAGAGTTTATCTCTCTTGGCATTGGCACCGCTTCTTATAAGATTCCCTTTATCAAGACTTGCACCGACTTCATCATTAATTGTTTTTTCTATTGAAGCACTTAATGTCTCTAATGCATTTAGTTCATTATCATCTAATTGCTTAATGGCATTCTTTGGGAGCTCTTTTAACTTCTTCTTGAGAACTTTATATGTATTAATGGCCCTTGATGTATTGATGAGGTCTCCAGCATTGACCTTACCGGTAGCAACTTTTGCAAGTATTCTCTCAAGATCTCTGACGTCACTAAGCTCTTCACGTAGCTCAATCAGAAAGTCTTCATTCGTTAGGAGAAATTCAATAACATCTTGTCTTTGAGTGATGCTATCTTTATCAAGAAGTGGAGATTGAAAAAACTCTTTAAGTCTTCTAGAGCCTAGGGCCGTTCTTGTTTTATCCATAAAACCTAGAAGAGATTGATTATAGGTTTCTTTATTTTTAGGTAGAATCTCAAGGCCTGTAAGCGTTGGAATTGTAACCTTCATATATCCAGTTTCACTAACAAGAGAGAAGGGATGAATATGAATAAAGCTATCTAGATTTTGGGTTGAGCAAACATAGTATGAAAGAGCCCCAATAGGAGCGAGTATGGACTGGTTCTCTTTTAAAATTTGATCGCTCTTAAAGCTTGGTATAAGTTTTTCTATATAAACTTCAGTGAACTTTTCATCGAAGTATTCAAGAGAAATATTCGTAACAAGAGTTCCCATATGAGAGAGAAGTGTTTCAAGTTCACTTTCTTTATCCCATTGTCCAAGACTCATAATGAATTCTTTAGGGGCGAGGCTTCTAACTTTTTCAAGAAAATTCTCTTTCGAGTTAAGCAAGAAACCCTTAAAGACACCTGTTGTGAAATCTAGAGCGGTAACAAAGTATTCACTTTCAGTTTTGTAGGCAGTCACAATGAATTGATTTACATTTGATTCAGACTTGTCGAGATCAAATGGAATCCCAGGACTGACCACTTGTGTGACAGCTCTCTTAACAATTCCTTTTGCTTCTTTTGGGTCTTCAACTTGCTCACAAATTGCAACTTTGATATTCTCTTTTGAGACTCGATCAATATAAGTCGCCGCTGCATGGTGAGGAATTCCCGCCATAGGAATTGGTGAGTCACCAATTTTTCCACGATGAGTAAGTGCAATATTTAAAATCTTTGATGCATTCTTAGCATCTTCAAAGAAAACCTCATAGAAGTCACCCATTCTAAATAAGAGCATGTGGTCGAGGTATTTGGTTTTGATTTGGAGATATTGTTCCATCATCGGAGTAAGTTTTACTCCACTTTCTTTAAGCTTCTCGATTTCAAGCATTTGCTAAATTCCTGTGTGTTCTTGATCAATTTTGTCTCTTTTAGGTTTATAGCAATTTCGCCTTATCATCGTCAAAGTTTGAATGAGGAAAGGTGCGTTAAGTAAAAGTAATTTGGTTGATTTTTCTTCTCATATTTTCTCTCATGATGATATAATTTGAGAACTAAGGAGCTATTTGTTGCTATCTGTTAAGTATATATTCAGCATTCTTTTCTTCTTTGGATTGAGTAGTGCATTAATTGTGATGAGCTTCTACATAAATCTCGATGAATCGGTATTTAAAAGTTCTGGCCAGCAAGTTTCAAGTGCAATGGTTGAAAGTTATATGAAGAATATAAACTTCTATCGCTACAAACTTGGCTCAAAGAATATCCATCTAAATAGTGAGGAGGTTGTTAATAACCAAATAACCGGCCAATTAATAACGAAGAATCCTAATGGTGTGGTGGTCGAAGACAATACTGATCCCATGTATTATTCAGGAGATAGTGGCTTCTTCAATAAGTCCATCGGGCAGCTTAATATTAATGGAAATGTTGAAATTCGAACTGGTGATACAATCGCTAATTCACAACGACTTATCTACAGGCAAAGTGTCGACATCGTCGATCTCTATGGTGATGTTAAAACAGTAAATAACAACAACAAAAAGCTCTACAGACTCGTGGTTAATTCTGATAAGGCCAAATATCGTAAGAAAATTGGTATCTTAAACTATGTCGGAAATGTGAATGGTCAGATAAGGAGAAGGCGCAAGTACGAGGCCCCAGTCTTCTTTAAAAGCAATAGGTTAGACTTCTTTGAGAATGAAATGAGGGGGGATCTACTTGGTGAGGTTGAAATCAAAAAGCTTGATACTCTCGCAACCTCCCGAAGAGGCGAGTTATTCCTCGAAAACTATAATAAAAAACTCAAGTATTTTGCTCTTTATGACGATGTGGTGGTTAAGCAGGATGTTAGTCCAATAGATGGCACGCCATTTGTAAGAACGGCATTCTCGGAAAAGCTTGAGGGCTATCCAAGTGAAGGACTTATTGTTCTTTTGGGTTACCCAAAAGTTAACCAAAAACAGGACGTTATAAAGGGGAATATCATTATCCTACGAGACAATAATGAAACTATTGAAGTGGATAATGCAAATTCTAATTTTAGGTTGAAGTAATGGAAGACAAAATAACTTTAAAGGCAACAGGCCTAAAAAAGTCATATGGCGGTAGAACTGTTGTTAAAGGCGTAAGCCTAGATGTTGATAGAGGTGAAGTTGTTGGTCTCTTAGGCCCCAATGGAGCAGGTAAGACAACATCGTTTTATATGATAGTTGGACTTGTAAAAGCTGATGAAGGGGAGATTACTCTTTCAGGAGAAGACTTAACGCTTGATCCAATTCATAAGAGAGCTTTAAAGGGAGTGGGATATCTTCCTCAAGAGGCTTCAGTATTTAGAGATCTAAGTGTTGAAGCAAATATTTATGCTGTGTTGGAAAATAGGAATTTACCAATACCTAAGAAGAAGAGTTTACTAGACTCACTCATTAGTGATTTTGGTTTAAACCATATAAGAAAGTCCAAAGGCGGATCTTTATCCGGTGGTGAAAGAAGAAGAGTCGAGATTGCTCGCGCGCTTGCTCTGGAGCCAAAGTTTGTTCTGTTAGATGAACCCTTTGCGGGAGTTGATCCCTTAGCAGTAAGTGATATCCAAAACGTTATCACTGGTCTTAAGAGAAGGAATATTGGAGTTCTCATAACAGACCACAATGTACGCGAGACTTTAGGAATTGTTGATCGAGCGTATATTATGAATAATGGAGAATTACTTGTCAGCGGGAAGCCTGATGAGATTGTAAATAACGAAAGGGCACGGAAGTTCTATTTAGGTGAAGAATTTAAAATGTAACCAATAGTTTTGTAAAAACTCTTACAACTCTATAAATAAATGAACTAGGTGTTTTTATGGCCGTTAAATTATCTCAGAGTATGAAGCAGCAGCAAAGTCTAATGATGACGCCGCAACTTCAACAGGCAATCAAACTGTTAACTCTTACACACATGGAAATGACAGATATGATTTCAAGCGAGATGGTTGAAAATCCCATGCTCGAAGAAATTAGTCCAGGCGAAAAAACTGAAGACTACTCAGGTGAAAACCTAGAGAAGCTCTCAAAGGAAACTTCTTCAGAAGACTTTAAAGAAGATATGATTATGTCCAATCAAGACGATAGTATTGATTGGCAGCAATATGTCGATAGCTATAATGCGACTTCTTATGGTCAAAATATGGCCACACCAGATTTTAGTGAAGCTCCAAACTATGAAAATATGGTTTCAAAAGGAATGTCTCTTGCTGATCACTTAGAGTGGCAGTTGAGAATGGAAGAGCTTACAGAAGATGAGTGGGAAGTAGCAACGAAGATCATTCATAATATCAATGATGATGGATACCTTTCTGAAGCATTCGATGAAATAATTGAAGATTGTAAACTTGATAGAGAAGCATGTCTTGATATGCTTCGAGTCGTACAAAACCTTGATCCAGTAGGTTGTGGGGCAGAGAATTTAACAGACTGCCTGCTTGCTCAAGCTCAGATAGCAGAAGAAAGATCTCCACTACTTGAAAAAATTATTAGAAGTCACTTAACGGATCTAAAAAATAGAGACTATAAGAAAATTACTGAAGCAACAGGAGTTGGTGAAGAGCAAATTATTGAAACAGCAAAGCTGCTTCATAACTTCCATCCAAAGCCTGGGAGACTTGTTTCTCCTGCTGAAACTCACTATGTAACTCCTGATGTTTACATCGTGGAAGTTGGAGGAGAGTTCGTTGTTCAAGTGAATGATGATGGAGTTCCAAGACTTAGAATTTCTAAGCTTTATCAAGACATGCTTAACCAGGTGGATAGCCAAAATAATAAAGAGGCCAAAGAGTTTGTTAATGAGAAATTAAAGTCTGCTCTATGGTTAATTAAATCAATTCAAAATAGACAGAGAACAATTGAAAAAGTAGCGACAAGTATTGTGAAACGTCAGCAAAACTTTTTTAAGAAAGGTCCTCGTCATTTAAAACCAATGATTCTAAAAGACATCGCCAATGAAATTGGTATGCACGAATCAACAGTTTCAAGAGTTACATCAAATAAATATATGCACACTCCAATCGGAATGTTCGAGCTAAAATACTTTTTTAGTTCAGGTCTTGGAGGAAAGAATGGTGGAATTGATGTCGCTGGAGAGGTTCTTAAGATTAAGATTAAAGAGTTGATTGAAAGTGAAAATCCTAAGAAGCCATTAAGTGATCAGAAGGTTGCCGATCTTTTGAGTCGAGAAGACGTAAAAGTAGCAAGGCGAACAGTTGCCAAGTACCGAGAATCACTTAGCATTTTGTCTTCGTCAAAGCGTAAAGTAAAATAAAATTCATATGATTTAAAGGAGGAGACTTTTTTAACTTTTAATTTTCTATAGATAATTTTTTCTAATGGGACGTATAAATTCAGGAGAATACATTTTATGAAAGTAACAATAACTTTTAGACACCTAGAGCACACACCATCACTTGATGAAAGAATCAGTGAGAAGTCAGAAAAATTAAACAAGTATCTAGGAGGTAGGTCCCATATTAAATGGGGATGCCATGTAAAGAATGGAATCCATTATGCCGAGGTTGAGCTACTTGGACCAAAGTTTAAATATCATGCAACAGGAAAGTCCGATAATCTCTATAAAACAATTGATCTTGTCGTTGCTAAACTTGAAAAGCAAATTCATAAGAAGAAAGAGAGACTAACGGCGAAGAAAGATAAAATCCAACATAAGGATCTTGAGATTCTTGAGCAATCAGATGCTTGGATGGATTACAATGAAGAACAATTTGATGATGTTGCGTAAGGACTGCTAGATTTTTACGTAATAAGGATAAAGCGTGCTGACTTTATTAATAAAAAAGGCCTGGAATCAGGCCTTTTTTTTTATTCAAAATTATATCGTTCTTAGTGTTGAACTCCACCTTCACCATGAACATGTCCATGATCGATTTCTTCTTTAGTGGCTTCTCTAACATCTGTAACTTCAACATCAAAGTTTAAGTTCACCCCAGCAAGTGGGTGATTACCATCTAAAACAACTTCGGTGTCTTTTACTTCAGATACTGTAACAACGATTGGTCCTTGAGGAGTGTCTGCTTGAAATTGCATTCCAACCTTTAATTCTTCCTCTTGTGGTAATTCATTCTTACTTACAGTTTGAATCATTTGATCGTTTCTTTCACCATAAGCTTCACCTGGAGCAATTTTAGCTTCAAGTTTATCGCCTTTTGCTTTTCCTTCTAGTTCTTTTTCAAGACCTGGAATTAATGCACCAACACCGTGAAGGTATACTAGTGGTCCACCTTTATCTGAAGAATCAAGTACTGTTCCATCATCATGCTTTAGAGTGAAGTTAAATGAAACAACACTATGCTTGTCAATTTTCATAATTTTTCCTTTTTTTAACTGAATCTAGTCACACTATCATAGGTGAGGGGATTATATCAAATGCCCTGTTTTAACAAAGATCAAGGTTTCTTCAGTGACAAATGGCATATGCGTCGACAGATGAGGGCTTCTCATCCAAGTACCTGCGGGGTATTCACCGTATTCGTCTTTAAAGATTCCTTTTAAAACAAAAATTTCCTCACCACCAAAATGGCTATGTTTTTGAAATTTTTCGTCTTTAGGCCAATGAACGAGTGCGCAGCTTTCGGTTTCAAATTGATGGAGGGGAAGTACCTTTAATCCTCCAATCCCTGGACGCCATAGGTCATTTTGCTCAGTGTTGACGATAACTTTCTTTGAGTCTCCATCTTGAAATTGATCAAGCTTTACTAGAAGTAGACACCCGTTTTCACTAAATGGAGCGTGGCTAGAGTTTGGAGGATTTCGTATGTAAGTACCTTTGGGGTATTCTCCGTGCTCATCAGAAAAAACACCATCAAGAACAAGAATTTCTTCACCTCGTGGGTGGTGATGTTCTTGAAACTTAGCTCCTGGCTTATATTCTACGACACTTGTTACGCGGCCAGATTCAGCACCATCTCTTTCAAGGGGAATTCTTTTTACAAGAGAAGAGGGGGAGTCGGTCCAGTCTCTTTCTCTTGTATTGATAATTATTTTCTGTGACAGATCCATATTAAAATTAATAAACTCTTTCAAATCATATCCTCAGTTATTTCTCTTAATTTAAGCTACTTATAGAGCTAACTCAAGTGTATAAACCTTTGACAGTATATAAACTTTAGTAGTTTGCCACGCTCTCATGAAGTGCTTTGTTAATATGTAATTATGAAAAATTTAAAACACTCAGTATATTTTATTCTTTTATTAACATTAGTTGGCTGCAACGAGGCCACCAATCATAAAGAAAAAGTGCAGATCAAGAGCTCTTCAATTATGAATGGTACAATCGATCAAAATAGAGAGTATCAAAGTACGATAAAATTAATAGGACGTGATGGTTCTTGTAGTGGTGTCGTCATTCATCCGAGACTTGTTGTTTCAAGTGCAACCTGTGCTGATAGAAACTTGTATGCTGTCGCCGCAAGAGATTTAACTGAAGGTGTTGAGTTCTTTAAGAGTTCTAAAATCATGAAGGTTATCTCCCATGAAGAATATAATGTAGACGGTGCACATAAAAATAATATCGCACTATTTATTTTAGAAGATAGAATTTTTCTTAAGGAATATCCATTCATAGTTGAAGACATATATGACTTTGACTCACTTCTGAGAAAAAGTAATGGTCAAATTACCTCTGTTGGATTTGGAATTGATGAAAATAATGATGTTAACTATGATCGACGTTT
>DDIK01000190.1 GCA_002338505.1 Bacteriovorax sp. UBA1852 | reverse complement strand
AGAAGTCTGGCAAGGAGCCTCTCGATGGACTCATTCGCGTAAAAGAAGCTATTTTTAAAGAACTTGAACTCAAAGGTAAGAGCTTAGACCATAGCCAGTGGGCCAAAGTCGTAAGTAAGAACCCAAAATTATTAGAAAGACCAATATTTTTAAGTAAGAAAAATGCAATCATTGGTCGACCACCAGAGAACTTTCTAAAGCTTTCATAATTTTGATAACTTAGAGATTATTTCCTCAAATTTTGGTCATTACTGAGATCGGCATAAACTTAAGCATCAGTAATCCCGACTATTTATATAAGTCTTTAAGTTAAGGCGTATAATTACCGTTAAGGATACGTATGAATCGTTGACGAGGTAATCTATGAAACCCATTAAAACATTATTTGTAATTATGACCTTCTTATTGAGCGCTGTTACGTTTGCAAAGTCTAAAGGAGTTGCAAAAGTAATCCAAGTGAGAGGCAAGGTTTATAATGTTGATACAAAAAAACGCATTAAGAAAAATCAATGGGTCAAAGAAGGTGCGACGATTCTGACGAAAAAGAGAAGTTTTGTAAAATTACTCTTCATCGATAAGTCGAAGATGAGCTTAGGACCAACATCCAAAATGAAAATTTCAAAGTTTCCAAAAAATGATGCAGGAATTATTAGCCTTATGAAGGGTCAACTTCGTTCAAAGGTCACAAAGAATTACCTAGAAATGAAAAAAAGAGAAAAGTCAAAACTCTTCATTAAAACAAAAACCGCTGCCATGGGAGTCAGAGGAACTGACTTTCAAGTTAATTATAACCCTATCAATGAAAATACATCACTCATTACATTTGAAGGAAGAGTTTTAATAAACTCAATAAGTCGAGAAATAGCACGGTCATTCAGTCAAAGCATACTAGAAGATGTTGTGTCTGCTCCAACTGCTGTCGCTGTTACGAAAGGACAATTTTCGGGGGTTCTACCAAAAGTAAACACAAAGCCACTTGCACCAGTTAAAATTAACTCCAAACAACTCGAGTCACTTGAGAAAAATGATGGATCAAAAGACTCAGAAGTAGTTAATAATAATTCATCAACAAAGAAGAAAACCATGGCGACTCGCTCAATACTTCCACCAGGTGTTAAAGGAAGTGAATTTGCTGGGGCCAGCAAGGATGAACTGATTAATCAGGTGGCCAATGTCGACAAAGGCATGGCAACTGCAATGACTAAGAAGCACAACGAACAAAAGAGAATAAAGAAACAAGAGTCATTAGACCAAAATGAGAATTTCTCAAACTCCCCTTCAATGAGTTCAGGAGGATTTGTTGATACGGCCAATGGTTTATATATTCCACCACCAAAAAACGCTGCGATAGATCCCATAACGAATGAAGTAATTATGCCAGAAATGATGGGTAATTTTGACAAAAGCACTGGTGAGTATAAGAACGAGTTCTTTGACGTCAATCCTGATGGGAGTTTTGTTCAAAAAGATAGCTTTAAAAACAGCAATCCAGTCGAGTCAAGAGGTCCAGCTAGCGTTGATGACAATATCGTTGAAAATAATCAAACGGCCAATACACAGGTAGCTACAGATATGAATGCGATGGATATGATAAAGAAAGACATGGTAAACAATACATTCAAGAATCGAGAGTTTGACGTCAATATGGACCCAAGTTCTTTTAACTTTGACCCAAATAAGTTCAATCCTCAGATGGGACCAGACGGAACATTTGGTGAAAACCAAGGTTTTGATATGACCCAAGAAGAGCTTGATGATATCGCAGAGAGAGCGACTTCAAATGCCGTAGAAGATGTTGAAGATAATACAGAAGAGTTTCTAGATAAAACCGGAGACAGAACAAGAGTAAAAATAAACATACGAGTACAATAAACCTCTTCAGAAAAAAGGTTTTTTGTCAGGAATCTTCTTCGAAAGAAGTTTCTTTTGCAAAAAACCTCTTAAATGATTTAAAATACTAGCATAGCAATATATTAGCTCTACACGAAGTAGAGACTTTCTTCATGGATGAGATATGAGTTTTTATAGAAATACTTTTTACTTCTTTTTAATTTTAATATTTAACTTAAATTCAATAGCCTATAAGTCTTCCTTAAAAAAATCCTTTGACGCTCTAGAAGATGGAAATTATGAGTTAATGATTTCTCATCTTGAAAGTGAAACAAGTCGAGACAAAAACTTTTTAAAAACGAAATACTATTTCTTAGGTGTTGCAAACGCAAGACTCCAAAACTATGAAGAAGCAATAAAGAAGTTTAGCTTGGCCCTGAAGGCTAAAAATAAGGAAGCCGACCTCTATTATGAACTCGGCCAATCTCTCTACGCAATGAATGATCTCAAGAAGTCACAAAAAGCATTTTCCGCATCAGCTGATAACGGCTTTAAAGTTGCGCAATCAAACTATTATATTGCTCACATTGCCCAATTGCTCGATGATCACAAAATGGCAAAGAGCTTCTTTGAAAAGGTCATTTCCGACAATAGTGTAAGCAAGGATATGAGACAGATTGCACGTTTTCAATTAGCTGAGACGCTTTTAAGTATGGCGAGATTAGTACCAGCAACGAAAGAAAAAGTAAGTTCATTTGTACTCCCTCAATTTAAAGATGCTTTAGAGATTAATAAAAAAGGTACAACAGCTGCTGATATATTAAAAAGGATCATTGCTGTTCAAGATGAATTTGGACTTAATCCTAATAAATATGTCTCAGGAAAAAAGCTTCCAAAAAAGAGATTTGACTTATTCTTCTCGCAAGCATTTGAATATAATAATAATTTTACTCTTACAGATGATCTTCCAGGAAATATTCAATCAAAATCAGATACCTTTGTTGTTGAAAGTGAAATTGATACAAATTATTCATTTATTCTTAAAAGAAAGTATACGTTTAAGCCAGGTCTTAAACTAACAAAGACGGTACACACAGAAAGAGATGATAGTTCTGTATACAGTAGTGATGGCTATGAAATCACTCCATATCTTGACTTCTCACTAGCTCATAAACACTTCGGAGAACCAGCCACACTCTACTTAAATATTGATTACGATTATAATGCTGAAGATAGAGAAGCAAAGAAAGAGTCCATTTTTAACAATAGAACTTTAACATTTGAACTTGGAAATAAGTTTAAATATTTTAAATTTGGAAAGACGACTTTGAAAGTTAAACGAAAGATTTTCACATCATATTCACCGTCACTTGATAATAAAGCAAATACAATTGCAATGGATCAGCTCTACATAAGAAAAGGAAAGGTTTTCTTATTTCTGTTAAACTACGATATGACGAGATATGATACTTCTGATGATAACGATACTAACACACTTCTTCTCCGATCTGATTTTATATGGCCATCATTTCTACCAAAAACAACACTAAATATGGCACTGTCTCACACGTGGATTTCCTATCAAAATCAAAGTACGAAAACAAGTAAAGGAACAGAGAAAAACTTATCCCCTTCCTTTAAGTTAACTAGAGATGTTTCAAAGAGACTTGCATTAGATGTAGAATATATATATTCAAAGAACTCTTCAAATCAAGAGTCGAGCAATTATACCTCGCATGTCACCACACTAGAGCTCAGCTATAGTTACTAATTTCAAACAAAGGACATAGTCTTTGCAACGTTTTATAAAATATTTTGGAATCTTTGTCATACTATGTTTCTCGGCCCTAAGTATGTTTATGTCTTTCTCTCAAAGAGACACACTCGGAAGCTTTAAGAAGTACTTCGGCTATACAGTATATTTTGAAGAAAGATTTTTTGACTTCAGATTAGTTCAAAACTTAAGCTCAAAGTCTGATCTTGAAACTGTTGATAAATACTATCGACCACTAACAGAGAAAAGAAAAGATGATATCTTTGCACTGGCGCCACAAGAGCGTGAAGATCTCGTTGATCAACTCAACTTCAGGCCTATGAATAAAGCCAGATTTGATTCAAAAATTATTTTAGCGGAAATTGATGACTACTCAATTAAAGGCTTCGGTAGTTGGCCTATCCCAAGACAAAACTGGGGAAAGCTTATTGATAAGCTTGGAAGTTTTGGAGCAAAGATTGTTGCGTTTGATGTTTTCTTTGGAGAAGACTCTCTCGTTTGTAATGGAGAAAATCCCGATGAATACCTTAATCAGTCAATAAAGCGGTTTCATAAGATACCTGGTAATCGAGTTGTACTTCCCTACAATCTTCACGTTGAGGGAACGAAATCATTTGAGGAACCTCCTGAGCTCTTAAACTTCTTTGCCCTTTCAGCCTCTCAAATCTCAAGTTCAAATATGAAAGTTGATGAAATATCAGATTCAGTCTACCCAATTGAAACACTACTAGAATTTGATCCCGCTCTAGGCTTTATTGAAGCAAAGCCAGACTCTGATGGAATTATGAGACACTATAAACTCTTTTCAAATATATATGGCGAATTATTTGTCCCTTCATTTAGTCTTGTAACATATCAAAACTTTACCGGTGAAATTATCGCTGAATTACCAGAAGAAGATGATGACCTAGAAGAAGAACTCACATTGGACCTTGAAGAAGAAATTGACATGGGACTTGAGCAGATCATGGAAAACTCAACAACGATTGATCTTTCTAATCCTAGTTTTCCAAAAGTAAAAACGAAGAGTGGAACTATTCATACAAATCTCATTGGAGAATCTAAAATTAGATGGTTTGGTGGAATGGGAAGCTTTCCTAGAGTCTCTATTTATGACATCGTATCTGCAGATAAAAATGATCAATGGATGAAGTCGACCTTTAAAGACGCCGTTGTCTTTGTCGGTGCTACTGCTTTTGGAGCACACGATATTAGGCATACACCAGTGGACCCCCAACTGCCTGGAGTTTACTTTCACATGAACTTCTTTAAGAACTTAAAAGATGGTGCGTTTCTAAAAAACCCTGAGGAGTCGATTAAGATCTCATGGGCAATATTAATTATAACATCAATCACCCTACTTCTGATCCAATTAAAAGGTAATCCTATTGTTGACCTAGCAAGTGTTCTATTAATTATTGGCGGTGTCTACTATGTTGATACCTATATGTTAATTTCACAAGGCTATGAGATAAAACTCTTTTTCTGTTTCTTCTCTATCATCGGCTGTTATTCATGGAATACCTTCTTACACTTCTATCTTGCCAACAAAGACAAAGCATTTCTAAAAAGTGCTTTTGGCTCATATATTTCACCAGAACTTATCGATGAAATGTATGGCACTGGGGAGCCTCCGAAGCTAGGTGGTGATTCTGGAATTAGAACGGCATTCTTCACTGATATTCAAAGCTTTTCAACTTTCTCTGAGAAGCTATCCGCCACTCAACTTGTAGAGCTTCTTAATGAATACCTCACTGCCATGACTGATATTTTATTAGAAGAAAAAGGGACACTTGATAAATATGAAGGTGATGCCATTATCGCTTTCTTTGGTGCACCTATGCCTCTTGAAGATCATGCAAGAAGAGCATGTATCGTCGCTCACAGAATGCAAGAAAAGTTGATAGAGCTGCGTGAGAAATGGACAAGTGAAGGAGATAAATGGCCTCTCATTGTTCATCAAATGCGAATGAGAGTTGGGATAAACTCTGGTGAGATTGTCACAGGAAATATGGGCTCTGCATCTCGTATGAATTACACAATGATGGGAGACTCAGTAAACTTGGCGGCAAGACTTGAAGAGTCCGCGAAGCAATATGGAATATTCACTCAAGTCTCAAAGGCAACAGTTGAAATTGCTGGAGATGAATTCATTTGGCGTGAACTTGACACTATTAGAGTTGTTGGGAAGTCTGTTCCCGTCACAACATTTGATCTGCTTGGAGTCCACGCGACATCTCCCGACTACTTAAAAGAGCTCGCAACGAAGTTTAAAGAAGGCATTGAATTATATAAGTCACAAAAGTGGGACGAGGCCATAGAGATATTTGAACATACCCTCACGTTAGAGTGGAGAAGATATCCTGGACTAAAAGACAAGAAGACTAACCCTTCAGAAATATATCTTGAAAGATGCAAAAACTATAAAGAAGCCCCTCCAAGCAAAGACTGGGACGGCGTATTTACACTAACAAATAAGTAATGAGGTAATGATGAGTGACTATATAATTATTAATGAAACTGAAATAAAAAAGAATCTGAACTTTCTCATTATTGAAGACAACACCCTCTTAAGTGAACTCATCAGTGAGATGCTAAGTAGTACTGGCTTTACTGGTGAAGTATATGAAGCAAGTAATATGAAAGAGGCCATCAAGAATCTTGATTCTTTAGAGATTGATTATATTTTAAGTGACTGGGGTCTCCCTGATGGAGAAGGAATTAACCTTTTGAGCGCCATTAGAAAATCACCGAAGTATTCAAAAATTCCATTTGTTATGGTTACAGGAAAGAATGATATTGATTCGATGATGAAAGCCTCAGAGCTTAAGACCAGTGAGTATCTGGTTAAGCCTTTTTCAAAAGAAGAGTTACTCGAAAAAATTGAAAAAGGCTGGAGCTCAGAGAACTAGTACTTAAGCATATCTCTCATGGCGCTTAGAATTTTATCTGTATTTGGAAGAATTGCTTTTTCAAGAATTCTATTAAATCCAACAGGAGTAAAGGTCGAACCTACTCTCTTTACAGGTGCATCTAAAAGCTCAAATCCCTTTTCATTAATGAGCGCCACAATCTCACCACCCATTCCACCGAAGACTTTATCTTCGTGAACAACGAGACAGCGATTTGTTTTTGAGATTGATTCAATAATTGAGTCTTCATCAATTGGTGATAGTGAACGAAGATCAAGAACTTCAACCGACATCCCTTCTTCTTGAAGTTTCCCAGCTGCTTCAAGACAGTGATGAACAGTATTTCCATAAGTAACAATCGTTAGATCACTTCCCTCTTTTCTCACTCTCGCTTTTCCAAAAGGAACTTCAAAGTCATCAGGAACATGGGCCATGGCCTGTTTCGCATTATAAAGAGACTTAGGCTCTAAAAAGAGAGTTGGTCCCTTTGATTTCATTGCAGTTCTTATAAGTCCGGCAGCATCATCAGCAAAAGAAGGACAAACAATTCTCACCCCAGGAATTCCAAGAAGATTACCTTCAAGGTTTTGTGAGTGATAGAGTCCACCACCAATATATCCACCTGAAGCAAGTCTGATTAAGATATTTGGAGCGAAGGCACCGTTACTTCTCCAGTAGTCATGTGAACATTCAATGTATTGCTCCATAGCTGGCCAAAAGTAATCTGCAAATTCTGCACCTTCAACAACAACTCTAATATCATCTCTAAAACGAGAAAAACCATTGGCCGTACCAAGAATATAATCTTCGGCAATTGGACCATTGAAAACTCGCTCTTTTCCAAATTCTTGTTGCATGCCTTTAGAGACATTGAAAATTCCACCTTTATCTTTATTGGCCATATCTTGGCCCCAGATAAAAGTATTTGGGTTTTCTCTAAATTGTTCTTTTAATGTTCCATTAAGAGCGTCAATGAACTTAATTTCTTCACCCTCTTGCGTATGGACACCATCAGGGTAAGCAGAAGGAGTATATGGCTCAGGAATAACAAAGTCATAAATTGACTCTGGATCAGGATTCGGTGCTTTCATCGCTGCCTTATGGGCCTCAAGCATCTCATCTTTTTTCTGAGCATCAATCTCTTCAAGTTCTTTTGCAGAAAAGAGATTATTCTTTATTAGAAACTTCTTATAAGCTTCAAGCGGATCTTGCTTTAAAGCATCGGCTCTTTCTTTTTCATCACGATAGAGCTCGTGCTTATCTGAATTAGAGTGAGAGTGAATTCTTACACACTTTGCGTGAACAATAACCGGCTCGCCTTTTTCAAGAGCAATTTCTCTAGCGGTTGCCATAGCATTCATTGAATCAAGAACGTCTTTACCATCACAGTGAATAATATGAAGGTTTAAAAAACCAGTAAAGTTATCAGCAACAAATTCATTGGCCGTCTGGTCTTCTTTTGGAACAGAAATTCCATAACCATTATCTTGAAAAACAAAAATAACTGGAAGTTTTTCATTACTTGCACCATTAATGGCCTCGTAGCAGTAACCTTCTGAAACTGAAGATTCTCCCTGAGAAGAAATAGCGACACCCTGATGCTCATATCTCTTCATGGCACGGGCAACACCAACAGCATGAAGAACGTGATTTCCGGTACAACTTGAAACATTGTGAATATTCCACTCAGGCTTAGCAAAGTGATTCGACATATGTCTTCCACCTGAAGCCAGGTCAGTTCCTTTTGAGATTCCGTTGAGAATGATTTCTTCTGCGCTTAGACCTGCTGAAAGCGCCGTCATCATATCTCTATAATATGGAAAGAGATGATCGTCACCGAGACTAAAAGCCTGCCCAATAGCCAGCTGAATCGCATCGTGACCTGCATATGGAGCGTGGTATGACCAACCAATGGCCTGCTTTAAATAATTTGGGGCTCTATTATCGATCATCCTACCGAGGCTTAGAACCTCGTACCACATTTTAAATGTGTTCTTATCTGTATTTTTAAGGGTAAATTTCTTCTTAGGCTTAATCACCTTCGCCATGAAAATCTCCGTAAGTTATTGTAAAAAATGAATTAATGGGGCCTGATATTGTCATAAAATTCCTTCATCGTAAAGCATTTGAAAGTGTGACAAATTTGTCTTTCTATTGAGTACGACCAATAACTAAACAAAACACTCAACTAATCCGATAAGCATAAAAGTGCTATGTAATTAATAACTTACAAGCACTATGCGACAAAAAGTTGCCATAAATTTACCCTCGATTCTTCTCATCTTCAAACTTTCAAGGAGTTAGAGAATTATTCGATTTGAGAGATACAATAGAAAGTGGAAATACAAGAGGTCAGGATATGAAAATGAAGAATAGATTTAATTCAATTTTGCTTTTGGCTTTAACGCTTCTCTTCACTTCATGCTCAAAGGAAGTTCAGACTACCGAGACGACTTTCATGCTCTCAACTGCAAGCTTTACTTCTGCACAAGCTAGTGGCGGAATTTTGATCACTGGAACTAATGGTGTTGATAGTTTTCAAATCGCCACACAATATACAGACGGACAATCTTATGATGTTGCCATCCCATTTGGCACATGGAATATCATGGGAATCATCTGGGAAGGTCCAGAAAATATGACGGGTGCATCAAAGTGTGCAGCAGTTATTAACAAAGACCTCTTTCAATCTGAAGAAACAGTTGATCTTACTTTTAATAGTGTGAACTGCACTCGCCCAGTTTTTCAACAAGCGCGAAATAAAGACCCTTCTATAACAGGTATAGAATATAGATTTAAGCCATTACAACTGATTGGTTGCTCAAGCCTGAATAGTTCCGAATGTAAAAACTTCTATAAGCCAGATGGAATGAGTAAGTCATATAAAATTGCCCTAGCAAGTTACAACTCCAGTAACGAGATTAGAAAACCAACTCTCTATTCTCAATGTATGAACATGGACTTATCAAATACTCTTTCTCTTCCACCTAATCTCCCTATACTTATCGGATCGCAAGCTAAAATCGTCACACTTATTGATGCCTATGAAAAGGAAGACTGTAAGAATGAAGATCGCTCAGACAAACCAGACTACGGCTATCTTCTTTCAGACATTCCTCAAGAAACAGGGGGATATTATAATAAGACAGATATAGATTATGATGGGCAGGTTTACTTCTTTGCAGACAATATTCTTGGAAATGGTTATGGCGAGGCACTAATAGGAAAACTTCCGACAAATTACAAGGACTGTGCCAATGGGACTGGTTCACACTGCCTCAAACTTGAAGGTCCAGACTCTTACGAATTAGACAATAATAATGCCAAACAAATCACAGGATCACCCAGTCAACCAGATTACACTGATTCAAATGGGGACTATGAAAACCCAATAAAGCCAGATGAGATAATAAAGAGTTTTGGAGAAGTTTTTGGCCTCCCATCAGGTGTTACCAGTGAGGATAATGACCACAATAAAGAAGGAATAATTGAAGATATAACAAAAGTATATCTAGGTCCTGTAAATGCTGCGCTAGCAAAGATGGGAATAAAGAATTGCCAAGATATCGGAAATTCAGTTGGGAGAAACTTCAGCATTTCTCTACCATATAATAATGAAGTTGTAGAAGTCTCAATTAGTTCTCCAGAAGTAAGCAGAGTACTGGGACATAATATTTCTAGCGGAGACTACCCCTTTAGAATAGAAATTTATGGCATAAATGACAAAGGATATTTCTCACAAGCACTTGAAAGTAGCTGCCTACAAAAGTACGGTTACCTCC
This sequence comes from Bacteriovorax sp. UBA1852, assembly GCA_002338505.1. Classification (GTDB taxonomy): domain Bacteria; phylum Bdellovibrionota; class Bacteriovoracia; order Bacteriovoracales; family Bacteriovoracaceae; genus Halobacteriovorax_A. The sequence continues at coordinate 28,902 of DDIK01000190.1, read as the reverse complement.
ACACACAGAGCGATGAAATAAAAGATGGAATCAATGAGTCATCCAGTTCTGAGTTTTATTATAAAGACTTAGGAGAATTTATGACTTCTGAATATGAATACTATTCAAGATCGCAGAAAGATAATGGAGAACAAGGAAGAAGTGCTATCCGAATTCAAGGAACAGGTGCTGCTGAAGGTCTAAAAGTTTGGTCAGGAAGATATGGATTCTATCTCGACTCATCTAGTAACCTGACTGAATTCTACTCTAAGAACTTTGGTGAAAAGTTTGCAGGATCAGATGTTCTCGGTGTCGGTTCAGCTATGTTTAATGGGGATGCAACGATTAGCAGTAATATAGCCGAAGCTCAAATGAACATTTTTGGTTCATCAAATTTATATGAAGGATGTTATAATCCACCAAAGTTTGATTTAAATAATAATGGAATTGAGTTTAATACTATTTACAGTGGCTGTATGACTGATTCCACCGATGGCCCTGGAAATAATGACACCCTCTTTTTACAAGGCGGTCCTAATGCAATCAAGATCGGAGGTCTAATCGCCTATGATACATACAAATAGCTGACAACTCACCGCAGCTCAAACACCCGCCTAAGTTGACAGTCCGCCCCCATTAAGATTAAATAAATTTTTAAGAAATTAAACTTTAACCTTAATGGAGGCAACATGAAAAAGATGTTAGCGACGATCTTATTAACTGCACTTTGTTTTTCTGCAAACGCAAAAGAAAGAACTGTAGATTTCTCTGTTTATGTAATAAATAACTACTTTACTTGTGACTATGTAGAGACTGTAACGGCTAAATATATTGAAGCTCTCGGTGGAGAAGCTCTTGACGTAGAGTGTCGTGGTGGACTTCCATATGACCAATGGAATAGAGTAACTGCAGTTATTGATTCAGCAAGTGCTGATGAAGACAACACTGTATTAAATACACTGACAATCAAGTCAAACTCAAGAATGAACAGAAGAATCACTGACAACTGTTCACTTTCAGTAAAGGTTCTTGATGGAATCCTTCCTGCTTTTGAAGTAGAGGAAGTTAGCAAGAGAGATACTTGCTGGGGCTCTGAAGGTAGATTCAACTACGACCTTACTCTAAGAGCATTTAACTAATTTAAATAATTATTTAATATTTAGTATTAAAGAAAGGGAGATCAGTTGATCTCCCTTTTTTTATCGTGCTAGTATAGCTGTAAATTACCAATTAAGGAGAATTCTATGCCTATCGCAACATATGATCAGTATTGCAAAATGCTTAATAACGCTAAAGACAATGGATATGCTTATCCGGCGATTAATGTCACTTCAACTTCGACTGCCAACGCAGCACTCCAAGCATTTGCAGAGGCAAAGTCTGATGGAATTATCCAAGTTTCAACTGGTGGTGGAAGCTTCGCTTCAGGCCAAAGTGTTAAGGATGAAGTTCTTGGGGCCATTAGTATTGCTCAGCACGTTCACCTTATGGCGAGTAAGTATGATGTCTGCATTGCACTTCACACTGATCATTGCCACCCAGAAAAAGTTGAAAGCTTTCTTATCCCACTTATTGAAGAGACTGAAAGAAGAAGAGCAAAGGGAGAAGTGAATCTCTTTAACTCGCACATGTTTGATGGCTCTGTGTTACCAACAAATGAAAATATTAAAATGAGCAAAGAACTTCTTGAAAGATGCGCTAAGAGTGAAATCATTCTTGAGATTGAAACTGGTGTTGTCGGCGGTGAAGAAGATGGAGTAAATAATGAAGATACTCCAAGTGATAAACTCTACACGACTCCAGAAGAAATGGTAGAAGTTACAAAAGAGCTCAGACCACTTGGAAAGTTTATGTACGCGGCAACATTTGGGAATGTTCACGGTGTTTATAAACCAGGAAATGTGAAACTTAGACCAGAAGTTTTAAAAGAAGGACAAGATGCCATTACAAAAGAGCTCGGCGCGGAAGCTCAGAACTGGCTTGTTTTTCACGGTGGCTCAGGAAGTGAACTAAGTGAAATTCATGAGACACTTAATTACGGTGTTATCAAAATGAATATCGATACAGATACTCAATATACTTACTCTCGCGCTGTTGTCGATCATATGTTTAAGAACTATGACGAAATGCTTAAGGTAGAAGGTGAAGTAGGAAATAAGAAAAAATACGACCCAAGAGCTTGGATGAAAGCCGGTGAAAAGTCTATGTGTGAGCGAATTAAGCAAGCTTGTGTTGATCTTAAATCAGATGGGAAATCTATAAACTTATAAGACATAAATAATGAGAACAGATTACTACATGGTCGATGGACCAAATATTCACGTGACAAGAAGAAAAGAGATTATTAAGAAGTATCCTCAAGTGAGAGATCTCTACGGAAACTATCCCCTCTCTGCACTCTACATAGTCTTGATAGTGAGTGCGCAAATAGGAGTTTCCTATCTCTTAAGAGATTCGGCCTGGTGGCTTATTCTTCTTGTCGCTTATGCTGTCGGGGCCTTTTGTAATCACTCTCTCTACGTTATGATTCATGAGTGCACTCATAACCTCGTCTTTAAGAAGTCAATTTTCAATAAGCTCATGGGACTTGTCTGTGACTTCCCTCTAGTACTACCAAGTGCGCTGGGTTTTAGAAAGTATCATATGATTCATCATAAGCACCTCGGTGAATATCACTATGACCCAGATATTACGAGTTACGCAGAAGGAAGGCTTGTTGGAAATAGCGCGTTTATGAAAGCGGCATGGCTATTTTTCTTTTCTCTCTCCCAAGCTTTTAGGCCTATAAAAGTAAAATTCTATAAGCCGATTAATTCTTGGACAGTCTCAAATGTCATTATTCAGCTAGGAATAAATGCTCTTATTTATTTTCTGATTGGACCAATGGCCCTCTTATACTTAGCTCTTTCAACACTCTTTGCTCTAGGACTTCATCCTCTTGGTGGGCGATGGATTCAGGAGCATTACATTACAGAGGAAGGGCAAGAAACTTATAGCTACTATGGTCCTTTAAATAAACTGACCTTCAATATGGGCTATCATAATGAACATCATGATTTCATGCATATTCCTTGGGTCAACCTGCCTAAGCTTAAGGCCATGGCCCCTGAGTATTATGACACTTTAAAGTCCTACGACTCGTGGACAAGGATTATGTTGAGGTTCATCTTTGATAAGAACCTCAACTCATTTAGCAGAATCATTCACCCTGACAAGCACCCTAATCTAGAGAGCTAAGAGTTTTACTGACAATTTCATAAGTATTCTTTGATAGTCCTTCGTGATCAAGAATATTTTGTAACTCAGAAGTTGCAATTGATCTCAGTCCGTCTGGCATATGCTTTACATTGGCAAATGCTTTAGCAAGTCCCGCGGCCATTTGTGGATTTAGTTTATCTACTTTTAAAATTTCTTGTGTCACAAATCTCACCCCACGCCCACTCTCATGATTAAACTGAACAGGATTGTGAGCAAAGCTTGTCACGAGAGCTCTTAGAAGATTTGGAACTTTCTCATCATAAATTGGACATTTCTGTAGTTCTAAAACTCTGTCATAACAAGAGTCATGGCCTGAAAACGCTTGGGCCTTAAGCCACTTTTGCATAACAAGAGTTTGCTTCTCGTACTTATGATAGAAGTCTTCTAATACATTACTAAGACTTGGGTGATTCATATTGATCATAATATCAAGCGCTGCATACTGATCAGTCATATTAGTCGCATTAAGATATTGCTCTCTTATGAGATCATGACTCTTTTCACTATATGAAAGATAACCAAGAATTGAATTCTTAAGAGACCTCTCTCCCATTGCAGATGCGCTAACTTCAAATTCACGCTCAGTTGCAAGAGATTGGTAAGTCTCAAGAAACTCATCATGAAATCTATTGCAGAGATGCTCACATAATTGATCCTTTGCTTTCTTTGCAGCACTGAAATCATAAATATCTTTGGTTCGAGCAATTTCAGTAACTGTTGGCAAGCTCATACATCTCGCCTTAAAGGCATTATCAATGGACTTATCATCTAGAACTTTTGAAAAGGCATCAAGATATTCATCAGGAATTTCCGTCGGCTTAAGTTCTCCAGCTAGAATCTTCTTTAATACATCCATACCAAAGAGCTGTGCGGCCTCGTAGCGGTTAAATTCATTCTTATCATTGCCCATGAGAAATGAAATATCTGACAGAGAAAGATTTGTTTTAAGATTTATCGGAGCACTAAAATCACGATTTAAAGAAGGCACAACCTTCTCGTTTAAGTTTTCAAAAATAACAGTGCTCTCTGCTTCTTTAAGATGAATGACTGACAAGTCAAGATCCACATTACCACTCGTAATATGATCTGCACTTAGCTTAAAATCTTCTCCACTCTCAGTCACAAGACCAAACTTGATTGGAATATGATATGGCTCTTTCGTACTTTGTCCTGGAGATGGTGGACAAGTTTGTTTTAAGACAAGCGTAAGTTTTCCATTCTCCCATTCACTTTGAACTTCAACTTCTGGAGTTCCTGCTTGATCATACCACAGGCCAAATTGAGAGAAGTCGTAATCGCCATTGGCATGGCCCATGGCCCAAACAAAGTCTTCAGTAGTCACCGCTTTACCATCAAATTTTTCAAAGTAGAGCTTCATTCCCTTTTGAAAACCTTCTTCTCCTAAGAGAGTATGGATCATTCTTATAACCTCTGCCCCTTTTTCATAAACAGTAGCAGTATAGAAGTTATTCATTTCAATATATGATTTTGGTTTAATAGGATGGGCATTAGGTCCTGAGTCCTCTATAAACTGATGTCCCTTAAGGCCTTTAACATCATCAATTCGACAGACAGGTCTCGAGTTTAAATCCGCTGAAAACTCTTGGTCTCTAAAAACAGTCAACCCCTCTTTTAAAGTAAGTTGGAACCAATCACGACAAGTGACTCTATTTCCTGTCCAGTTATGAAAGTACTCATGACCGATAACGCTTTCAACACCATAGAAGTCTCTATCAGTAGCTGTTTCTCTGTCTGCTAGAACATAGGCAGAGTTAAAGATATTTAATCCCTTATTCTCCATTGCACCCATATTAAATGAGTCAACGGCAACGATCATATATATATCCAGATCGTATTCTAGACCAAATCTCTCTTCATCCCATTTCATAGAGTTCTTTAAACTCTGCATAGCATGAGCACACTTATCTTCATTTCCTTTATCAACGTAAATTTCTAGACGCACTTCACGCCCTGACATCGTGGTATATGTATCTTTTACAAGTCCAAGATTTCCAGCGACGACAGCGTAGAGATAACTCGGCTTAGGAAAGGGATCATTCCAGATAGCGAAGTGACGACCATTATCAAGATCACCTTTTTCAACAAGATTGCCATTTGAAAGCAGTGTTGGGTAGCTCGTGTCAGCGATAACCTTTGTCGTATAAATCGAAAGATTATCAGGTCGATCAAGGAAGTAAGTAATTCTTCTAAATCCTTCAGGCTCACACTGAGTACAGAAAATCCCCCCACTCTTGTAAAGTCCATCAAGGGCCGTGTTCTTGATAGGATTATTTGTATTCTTAATCACAAGCTTAAATTCTTGTGTTGGGAGATTCGATATCGTTAAAAGCTCATTTGCAATTTCATACTGATCAGAAGACAGAGATTCTCCATTCACAAGGATCTCTTTTAATTCAAGCTCTTCGCCATTTAATTCTAATGAAGTATTTCCCTCATGTGGAATGACGGTCATCGTATTAGTTATAAAAGTATTTTCATCATGAAGGTCTAGCTCAAGATATGTATGGGTGATTGAATGAGTTGGAGCTTTATAGTCCTTTAAGAACTTGACGCTGGGTGTCTCTGTGTTTTTCATATAATGTCTCCAATTGATAAAATTATGCTCTAAATATAGAATTTTATACTCAAAAGCTTTAAAAAAGTCATATAATAATAATGTATACTATCAAATGTTTGGAGACATTGCATGGAAGATGCGAATAAGAAGTTTTATTTTGATGTACTCCCCGATCATGACATCACAAGCTTTTTTAATAAAGCGGCAGAGGAAAATAAGTCTGCGGAAGTATGGAAAAAAGGTCAGGATAAAGAGAAAGTTGAAAATTTTAAGGTCATGTCATTTGATGAGGACACCAGGGCCCTAAGGCTTAAGTTTCAAACCTCGGGTCTTCTTGGAGCACTTAAGTCATCTCGAAATATTGGCAATGACGTCCTTTTTAAAATCCCATTTGATAATATCTACTTGTTCACCAACACAAACCTGAGTTATGACCCAGAGCAGGATCAGTATCATGCCGTTCTTGACAGAGATGTTTATAAGTCTCAGCAAAGATCGAATTATCGTCTTGAGGCAACAAAATTTATCAGACTTCAATTTAAAATTGACGGCATCGTCTATGAAGCAAACGATATCTCTGCTGGAGGAGCTAGCTTTACGATCGATAGCTCAGATATTGACAAGTATCCAAAGAATACGGTCTTTAGAGACTGCAAAGTGAAAATCACTAAGTTTACTTATGAAATCCCTGAGGTTCGAGTTGCTAGTCATAGTGAGTTTATCCACCGCGATGAATTTGGCAATGAACTCGTAAAGACAAAAGTGGGGGTTACCTTTCAAAATCTTCCAAAGAAAGTTGAGGAAGAACTTACTATTACAGTTAATAGTGAAGCTCGAGGCCAAGAAATTAAAAAGCTCAATATGATGAAAAGTTAGAGCGGTGACAAAGGGAGCCCTCGACGATATCTTCATTTCTTATTTTATACTTCTTCTTTAAAACATCATTGTCTTTAACAAGATACCTAAGAGAGTTTCTATAAATATTGAGAGAATGAGCATTGATCTTATCTTCTTTTTTGAGTCTCTCAACGTACTTATCAAGCCTCATCAAATCAGCGGGACAGTCATTCTTTAACGTCGCCAAGTATTGATCCATGTGAATAAGAGAGCCCTCTTTGATCAAACTCTTCTCTTTTCTTAAATGCCAGCCTTTATTATACCTCGAGAGAAATACAGCGGCTTTCATAATAAGAAAATCACTGACTACCTTTTCGTAGTGAACCTCAATAAATTTTTTAAGCCTAGGATGATTTGGAATCACATCAACAATATGAAGTGCTTTTGAATACTGATTAGTAGAAGCATAGATATCTAAGAGCTCTTTTAGAAAACCATTTTTAACCTTCCAAGATCCAGTCTTTTTTAAGAGAAGTTTCAGCTCCATTTCTCTCATCTCAACAAGATCAAACTTTTCCATATATTGATCGAGAAATTGCTGACATTCCAAGTGCTGACAAAAATAGAGGCCGTCTAAGAAATGTTGTCTTTTAGTCTTATCAAGAGAATTAAGTAAATCAAGAGAGCTTTGATCATCTTTACCTCTTACTAATGATCCTGAGAGGAAATAGAATGTCTTGATATTAGACATCGACTCATTCTCATACTTCTGTAATTCAAGTCTCGTTTTTGCTCTGTTTTCACCAAGAAGAAACGGCATTGAAGATAGCTCACTTAGGCCACAAGTCCCTTTATCTAGGCAGCTAAACTTACTGAGAGAGACTCTTGAATTGGCCTTCATCTCACGCCTTTTTTTCTCATTTTTAATTGATGGAACAATCATCCAACGGCCGACGAGACCAATTACAATTAGCGCTAAAAAAAGGTTACGTTTGGTTTGTGGATCAACATCTTTCATCGAGAAAATATCCAAAAATTAGAGGGTGGAAATAAATACAACAAAGGTTTAATGTGTTGACTAGTTCTTGTCAAATGGGTACTTTTGAACACTACGCAATATAAATTATAAAAACCTTGAGATAAGTTATGACAAGTAAATTTGCAGGAATTGGTGCTAGAACAGTTGAAAAGGCGCAGATGTTAAAAGATGCGAACCTCTACCCTTTCTTTAGAAAGATTGAAGACTCAGAAGGTACGATTGTTAAAATCGATGGAAAAGATCAGATCATGATCGGATCTAATAACTACCTAGGCCTCACTCACCACCCATACGTAAAAGAAGCGGCTATTAAGGCGATTGAAAAGTATGGAACTGGTTGTACGGGAAGTCGTTTTCTCAATGGTAATTTAAATATACATGAAGAGCTTGAAGACAAGCTTGCAACATATACAGGCCATGAAGCTGCCATTGTTTTTTCAACTGGTATGCAAACTAACCTAGGTGCCCTTCCAGCCATCTGTGGCCCAAGAGATTGTATGCTCTTTGATTCTGAGAATCACGCTTCTATCATCGATGCTTCTCGTTTAGCAATGGGAGCAACTTTTAAATATAAGCACAACGATATGGAGTCTTTAGAAGAACAACTTATCGCTAACATCAATCGTTTTCAAAAAGTAACGATTGTTGCTGATGGTGTCTTCTCTATGACTGGAGATGTAGCTAAACTTCCACAAATGGTAGAGCTCGCTGAAAAGTACGGAGCTTATATCTATGTTGATGATGCTCACGGTATTGGTGTTATGGGAAATAAAGGCGCTGGTACAATGGACCACTTTGGAGTGACTGATAGAGTTCACTTTAACATGGGAACATTCTCTAAATCGTTTGCAAGTATTGGTGGAGTTCTCACTGGAACAAAAGAAGATATGAACTTTGCTAAGCATATGGCGAGATCTTTTATGTTCTCAGCATCTATGCCACCTTCTGCTGTTGCGACAGTTTCAGCTTGCCTTGATGTCATCGAAGAAGACGACACTCTTCACGAAAGACTCTGGAGAAATGTTGAATTCATGAGAAATGGATTCAAAGAAATCGGATTCTACACATATGATTCTAGCACTCCAATTCTTCCAGTTTTCATTGGTGATGAACTTAAATCTATGCAGATTACGAACTTTCTCGCCGACAAAGGTGTCTTTGCTACACCTGTTATACCGCCAGCGGTTCCAAAGGGAGAGGCTTTAATTAGAACAAGCTATATGGCCTCGCATAGTATTGAAGAGCTCACAAAGGTTCTCGAAATCTTTGCTCTTGTAAAAAAAGAATTTCAAATTCCATCGCAAATTAGCGAATAAGAAAACTTAATACAATCCATTCATATTTAGCGGAGAAGTCATGGCATTGATTTTTGAAAAGATTGATTTACTCAATCAAAAGTCACTAAAAAAGAGATTTATAGACCTTCAATTTAAAATCTATAAGGACGACCCAAACTGGGTACCTCAGTTAAGGATGGAATTAGATAAGCTCTTTGATTCTTCACATCCATTTTACGAAACAAGTGAAGTGGGATTTTGGATGGCCGTAAAAGATGGTAAAGATGTTGGTCGAGTCATGGCCATCGTTAATAAGAAATATAATGATTTTCATAAGACGACTGAGGGACACTTCGGTTGTTTTGAGGCCATAGAAGATGACCAAGTCATAACGGGACTTATTGATGCGGCCTCTGAGTGGCTTAAGTCACAAGGCATGAATAAAGTAGTAGGCCCGTTTAATCCTTCGACAAATTATGAAAGTGGAAGTCTCGTAGAAGGTTACAATGAAAGGCCCGTACTCATGATGACTTATAATCCAGAGTACTATAACAAGAATCTTGAAAACCTTGGTTTCACTAAAGCAAAAGATCTCCTCGCCTATCACTTAGACTTAAATTTTGAAATGCCAGAAATCATTAAAAAGGTTGCTAAGAGGGCGGAAAAATCAAATAAGATCACTTACAGAACTGTCAGTAAGAAAGACTGGGACCAAGAAGTTGCTCTCATGTTTGAAATTTATAACGACGCCTGGGAAGATAATTGGGGATTTGTCCCTATGACGAAAGCTGAATTCTTCACGATGGCCGAGGGATTAAAAATGATTGCAGACGAGAGACTTATTCTCTTTGCTCTTGTTGACGGAGAGGCCGCCGGTTTTATTGTCGCTCTTCCAGACTTTAACCAAGTCCTTCAAAAGATTCCAAACGGAAGACTCTTTCCTATGGGTATTTTTAAAGTTCTTATGAAGAATAAGTATATCGACACCATTCGTGTTCCTACAATGGGAGTAAAAACAAAGTACAGAAACCTCGGTTTAGGCTCAATTCTCTATCAGAGATGTCATCAAAACATTCTTAAATACTCTGAATATAAATACATCGAAATGAGCTGGATTCTAGAAGATAATATCAATATGAATAAGCCTCTTTTAAGAATGGGTGCTAAGCCTTATAGAACATACAGGATTTTCCAAAAGGATATTTAATGAAGATACTTATCACTGGAGCGACTGGATTTGTTGGATCGCACCTTAATGAGAGATTGAGATCTGAAGGCCATGAAACATTTCTTCTTGTGAGAAATGAAAAGAAGGCAAAGGAATTTAATCTTGAAGGTAACTTCATATCTGGAAGTCTTTCAGCTGATAAAGAACTTCAATGGTTATCAAATTTACCAGAAGATCTCGACTCAGTTGTTCATGTTGCTGGTATTGTTCATTCTCCTAAAGATGAAGACTTTGTAAATATCAATACACTTGGAACTAAGAATCTCTTTAAACAACTTCATGATAAGTATAATAAGCTTCACTTTGTCTTTATCTCTTCGCTTGCGGCAGGTGGTCCATCTCAAAATAGTCCTCGAATGATAAGTGATATAGACGCTCCAATTAGTGCTTATGGAAAGTCTAAACTAGACGCTGAACATGAGATTGAAAAAATGAATGAGAAATTTAGTCTCAGTATTATACGACCTCCTATGATCATAGGTCCAAGAGATCCTGCAATTGTGGATATTTTTAAAATGGTTAAATCTCAAGTTATTATAGGCCCAGGAATGAACTTCCTTGAAAAGTCATATAGCTATATTTTTATCAGTGATCTTATTGATATCATCACAAAAATTACGACGGGTGGAATTGAGGGAAAATTCTACTCCTCTCACTCTCAAAGTATTACCTTTAGTGATATTATTGAAACAATTAAAAGTGAAATGAAGATTAAACGTCTCATCAATATTCCCATTCCACATGGTCTTCTAACCGCTGTGGCAACTGCCTCATCATGGCTTCCAATTAGTTCGAGATTTACTAAAGATAAAGCTAAAGAGCTTATTCAAAATTCGTGGTGTTGTTCAAACGAAGAAGTTCTCTCTATAGGACTTGAGCCTAAGATCACCCTTAAAGAGGCCATTCAAATAACAAAGAAAGATTACGAGCAGAGAAACTGGCTATAGATCAATAGAGACAGCAGGCCCAATTTTATTCTTATAGCGAATATATGAAATCTGGAGATTTCTCTCAAAGATCATTTTATAAAATGGATGATTCTTTCTGTACTTTGCATATTGTCTGACACCTTCAGACGCCATCGCTGAAAGCCAAAATGATCCAATAACATCAGAAGCATAATGTCTTCCTTCACGCATTCTTTGAAGTGAAGCAAAGTACGTTAAAACTCCAGGGATCACGGCCCAGTATGGTCCATAAAATTGTAGCGTTTTAAAAAAGAGGACAGAGTATGGAACGATATGACCACTTGGAAATGAGTTCTCCCCTCTAAAGGCAGTCTCCCAAACACTTTGACCTTCTGTATTTGGTCTTTCATGCCCTGGGATATAACTAATAATTCCTGTTTCAAGAAGAGTTAGATACATGGCGGCCATGTACTCTTTTGAAAATTGAACTAGGTGATTATCTTTTTTAGACTTACCTAAATAGTATGCACCAGCTGCAAAAATCGGCGAGCTAAAGAGAACACCCATATCTCCCGTAATATCATATGCTTTTCTTAATTTCTTTGATCTTTGAAGATCACTCATTCTCTGGTCTTCTTCAAAAGCGTAATAAGTTGTTGAGAGGCCTAAAGTGAAATAATAGAGATTATTCTTTGTTTTGAATTGCTCAAGAGACCCCATATATAAGTACTCTGCAGTCTCTTTAAGAGCCTTCAGGTCTACTGTTCGATCTATCTTATAAGTATTGGAAAACGTCTGTTGGACAACTGCACATACGAGAATGAAACGGTGTAAAACTTTTAGCATCATCACTTCCTATTAATGATTTAATGATCTTCTTTGGGACCAGTTACTGTATTGAAGATATAATCCCACAATGGAGAGCTCACTCCGTACTTCGCTTTTTCGTGGCGAAAGTGATGTTGAAGGTGCCATTTTTTGAGATATCTCCCTATCGGGGAAGTCATTTTAAAATGATGTGTTCCATAGTGAATATAATCGTACGCTAGGTAACCAATAATGAAACTTGCCATAAAGGCTTTTAAATATGTCGCTGGTACGACAAGAGAAAACAGAAAGTACAGTAGACCTACAATTAAGATAGCAGGAACAGGTGGCATGACTAGCCTAGTTGGATCATTTGGATCATCGTGATGAAGATCATGAAAGAGAAAGACAAATCTCTTTGTCAGCGGGCCTATAACTTTCATATGAAAGACAAAGCGATGTAATAAATATTCAGTTAAGGTCCAAACAATAATTCCAACAACAAAAGTGATTAAAATTTGCGTGAGATTAAGTCCATTCTTAGCAACGGCTTCATAATACCAGTAGATAACAACAGGAACCCATAGAAGTAGAGGAACCACAGGGTGCACGTGCGTAAAAGACTCCAAGACTGGGTTTTTAAAAATTCTTATTGAATTATAATTTTTCATTTAGCGTTACCTCTTCGCTCTATAAATAGAGAGAAACAGTTTTGACATATAAAGAGACAATATGCTGCAATGTAGTATATTCATATCTCTTTGTAAATGATATAAAACTCAGACATGAAAAAGTTCCATAAGAATAAAACATTTACACTGATCCTCACTTGCCTCTTAATCAGCGGTTTTGAAGTTTTTGCAGACTTCAACTTCCAGACAGAGTTAACAAAACAGGAACTCGAGAGTCTCAATAAAAGTCCATTAATTAAGACATATGAAACAGAACACTCATGGCCAGATGTCGTTCTCTATCAACTAATAGAAGCAACGGCGTTAGAGTCTGTAGCAATATTCTATGCCCTGGATTACCAAAACCAATATATTCCTAACCTTAAAGTAAGTCAGGTTATTAAGACAGTTAGCCCAACCATCGTTCATACGAGGTATGTGATGGGTATGCCTTGGCCTCTCAGTGACACTGAGTATATTCATGCTAGTGAACTCAGCCATAAGAAACCTTCCTCTTACAAAGTAAAATGGTGGATGGTTCAATCAAGCTCAACAGATAAAGTCGAAGGCTATGCGATATTTATTCCTTATAAAGGAAAAACACTTATGAAGTATTTTGCTCATGTACAACCTAAGTCTTTCTTAGCAACACTTGTAAAAAATAAGATGGTCAAAGATGTAGAAAGCTCTCTCGTCGCTACTAGAAAGGCTATAGAAGAGACAAAAGCAAAGAGATTAGACCTTATGAAGAAATATGTCTCCTATATTGATCAAGCTCTTCTTGGTAAGAAAGTTTATTAATAAAAAAAAAATTAAAAGTAGACAACGTACGAACCCCTTTACCAATCACTGAAACAATTAGTTGATTTTCTTACTCTACTCACTGACAGTAGGTGTAAGAAAAATAACCTTTAATAAATTTTAATGTTCCATTACAATATATTTAACAGAGACAAATCATACAATCCGGCGTTCGGGAGAAAGGATTTTTCAAGGGCGCCTTCTTTTAAATTCAGTTACTTAACTTCTTGCAAATTTACGTATAACAATTCTATTCAATGATGAGAATATAATCTCTTGCTCTTTGACTTGCGATATAACAGAAATGTAAGAAATTATGTTTAGAGCGTATTAATCTCTTCGAGATAAGGCTTCCAATTTCCCTTCCATTCATTAATTGAAGCAGAGACAAGCTGTCCTGTCTTCTCTTGTACATCAACACTACAGAAGGTCAGGTGACGAGTGTCTTGGTGCATCCCTGCATCGATACTAGGAATAGTATTCCAAGTACCAGTATTGAAATAATATTTTCCAGCAGGAAATCTTCTCCATTCCTGTAAATGAGTATGGCCCATAATGACGGTATGAATAGACTTATCTTTTTTGATTATTCGCTTGGCCATTTTTTCATACCGAGGATAAATGGTTATCTGCTTTAAAATTTTTAGAGATGTTTTAAAGTTTCTATTCTGTTTGACATAGAAATCTGAGTAAGTCTTAATCACATACTTTAAACAAGTTAAAGTAAGCTTCCAGAAAAAAGCAGTATCATGTATCAGACACCACTTAACATAAGAACCCATAGGTCTGACCTTATCAATATAGGGTCTTTCTTTTTTTAAAATTGGTAGAACATTTATACAAAAAAGTGATCCCCAAGGAAAATTTAAAATCTTTTTCCCTGTCGGTCCTTCGATAAAGAAATGCTTGTGCGAAACAGTATTCACGGCCTCAAAGCGATGTCCGTGCTCAATATGAACTCCGTCTCTCTTAAATGTATGACAAAATGTAACCTCAGCTCCAACCAAATCACTAAAAGTTCTCTGTGCTCCAGGAAATGCCATACCATTATCGTGATTTCCGATGACATAAACAACTTCTTTATTTGGAGACTTTAAGAATCTCTTAAGACCTTTAAAGAACTTGGAATGGCCCTTAGCGATATCTTCCACTTGTCCTTGAGTCATCTCTTCATCCACAAAGTGAGTGAATACGCCATTTTTATCTATTTGAATAAGGTTGAGAATATCCCCATTAAGAACAAGACATACTTTTTTTAAGAAATATTTTCCTGAACAAAAGTATTCACAGAATTCATAAAATCTTTCATCCTCAAAGAAGTCTTCAAGAATATTAAAATGCCCATTTCGAAAGAACTTACCTTTACCTAAGTGGAGATCAGATACAACAATATATTTCATAATAATTTTCTACTTATGAGTCTTTTGAAAATAACTCTTTTGTGTGACAGACTTTACCTCGACCTGACTGCTTAGCCTTATACATCATTCGATCTGCCAATTTAATAATATCTACTCTCGTCGTAGCGTCATCAGGATAGCATGCGATTCCTACAGATACAGTAAGTTTAAACTCGCTATCTCCGCTTAGTCCCTCATTCCTCGAAACATGAAATGTCTCATTACTTATATTCGAAAGTATTCTATTACCAACTGTTCGTGCTTCAAAAAAAGATGCATTTCTTAGAATTATAACAAACTCATCTCCACCATAGCGATAACAAAGATCATCTGGTCTCACACTCATCTTGATGATGGCCCCAACATCCTTAAGAAGCTTAGTACCAACAAGATGGCCATGTCCATCATTGACTTGCTTAAAGTGATCTATATCAATAAATACAACAGAAAAGAGATGCTTATCTTCTTTGGCATTTGTAATCGCCTCATCTATATCTTCGCTAAATCTTCTTTGGTTAAAAAGTCCTGTAATTTCATCTTTATAGACAAGAGACTTTAAGCCTCTGGCTTCTTGATAACGGTCAATCTTGCTAATCGTTGTCTTTAAAAACTGAAAGAAGTAATCAAGGATTGGCTTTGAAATTTGTTGAGAGCACTTAAAGCATAAATAGTATTCTTGTTGTGTAAATAAACCAACTGGAATCGTATAATAGAAGTTTTCCTTTATTTCTCGTAAGAGAATAGAATCATGTCTTTGCTTTACTTCTTCTTTGAAGGACTCTACCTCGTTTTTCTTGTAATATATGTTTTCAATTTCGACCTTCCGGTGCGAACGAGTCATATTTCCTGCATTCTCATTGGTTGAATAAACAAGAATGGGACTCGCTTTAAAGTCAGTCTGAAGAAAATTATCAACATAATCAATGAAATGATTAAGATCATCGACTTCTCCAATTCGACAAATGAAATCAAGAGTTTTTTGATAATGATTTTCTTTAGTTTCCACAGTATCCCTTAAATATTCAAGCTACTTTCAATATCAGTTATTTCAATTTCATCTTCTAAGACATTTAGAGAACTTCTTAATGTATCGATGACTCTCGCAAGCTTTTCCTCTAATAAAAGCTTATCTTTTCTTGATTGCTTTTCTCTGATTGACATATTTTCCATATTAAACTCTAGAGAATCTATTTTTCTTTTGAGTTCTAATATTTTCGTATCTCTACTCTTAACTTTTGAATCTGCATCAATCGCCATAAGCTCTAACTGATTCTCGAGTTCTCTCTCTTTTTGGCGAAGCTTGTTGTCATCTATTTCCGATCTTTTACCATAACTCCCCAGCTCTTGCGTAAGATTTCTGAGTTTTGTCTCTAAGATCTCTCTTTTTTGTTCACTGATCGCTAAAGTATGTTTCAAATTTTCCATTTCGGCGATGTGACGCTTTCTTAATATTGAAATCTCAATTTTAAATTCGTCACTATCAGCTTTTGTGTTAAGACTTTCTTGTTTGAGGATTTCATTTTTCTGCTGAAGTTCATCAACTTTTTCAAGTAGATTATTTCTATCTTCCTTCAATTCACCTAGCGTAACCTTCAAACTAAGAAGCTCATTACTATCTAATGAAGAAATTAGAGAGCTTGTAATTTGGTCAACACTCTTTGAAAAATTCTCAACGTCAACCTTTGGTTTCACAAAGCTATCTGGAATTCTAGTTCCAATCTGTGTCTTTTCATCTTCGTCGTCCGCGAGAAGATCTTCTTCACCACGACTCGATAAGCTTGAAACATCTTGAATGACTGTTGCCTCCAAAAGATCGTCATCAAGGTCATCAGCACCAGCTGACAAGTCATCGAGACTTCCAACGACAGTCTCCCCTGTTGACTCACTAAAGTCAGTCATGTCAGTTAGATCATCATCAAGATCATCTGACATTGACATTGTTCCTAAATCATCGATATCTCCAAGCTCACCTAGATCATCATCGAGATCACCAAGCTCATCTCCAAAATCAGCAAGATCTTCAGACTTTTCAGGTCCAAGTTCCATGTCCATACTCGTGTCAAGATCATCGACTTCATCTTTAGTATCTTCTTTGATATCTTCTTTGATATCTTCTTTTAAATTTTCAGAAATTTCTTCAACTGATTCTTCTTGAGCTTCATCACTTAGACTCATCTCTTGATCATCTGCCGGTGAAGAGATCTCCTCATCGCTCATCTCAATAACATCTGCACCGTCATCAACAGACAGCTCATTTAGTTCAGCAATATCTTCTTGGTCAGCGAGATCAATACTTTCAATATCTCCTGTTTCAAGATCGAGCTGGTTATCATCAAGATCAATATTAACCTGCTCATCAATCTCCCCATCAGTCGACAAAGACATTTCCTGAGGAACCTCTTCAGGCTCAAGTGATAATTCATCAGGTACTTCTTCAATATTTTCAGGTTCCTCATCTGGCATCTGTAGAGAAACAGAAGTAAGTTCTTCATTGTCATCACTATCCGGAAGGCTGATACTCAGTCCTTCAACCTGCTCTTCTAAGGGGGAATTAGCTTCCTCTGCCTTAGTTGTAATCACACTCTCAATTGCCCCTTGAAGCTTCATGTTCTGCGTATTATCAAGATCTAACTTCTCATCAAAGTTAATTCCCTGATCCAATAATACTTTTGTCGAAGATAGTTCATCTAAGAATGAATCCGCGTCATAAAAAGTCTTAAAAGTTCTCTCTATTGGCACTTCGATGTCTTTTGGCTTGAATAATTTCGTCTCAGGGCCTATTGCAGGCGCTAAATCCTCAAGAATCTCGACAAAATTACCACTTGCAAAAACGATGATATCGTATAACTGAGATGTAAAATTAGAAATCGTATTAAAGTCATCAACATAGACGACCTCCGACTTATCTCTTAAGTCGCTGTAATTATTCATATCATCAAGAAATAGGCAAAGCATATAGATCTCCTTAGCCTATATTTTAACTCGCAAAGACAGTGGTTCCAAGTGTGGGAAATCATGGCTCTTCAAAATAAAAAGAAAAGTTGATAAGACGTTGAATATTGCTTTAAAATAGAGAGGTATTTCACTTAACTATGTAAGGAATAATAGATGACTCAATCAGTATGGAAACAATTAGATAACATGAAAGCCACTAAAACTTTATTTGCTCTCATTTTATCAACTACTCTATTTGCACAGGCCAAATTTCTTCCGGCAAACATATTGCAATCTGATAATTACTTATCACACCACATACTTGTTGCAGAAAAATCTACTCACAAACTATATCTCTATGAAACTCAATCTGATGAGCCAAGACTAATTAAAACTTTCCAAATCGCCACAGGTAAAAAAGCAGGAAATAAAATTTTTCAAGGCGATCACAGAACTCCTGAAGGAATCTATCACTTTTCTGAGTTTTTACCACATAAGTCACTTTTAGAGAGACATGGAAAAGCTGGAGAAATTTATGGCGTAGGAGCATTCGTTATGAATTACCCTAATCCTATAGATAGATTGAAAGGCAAGACAGGTGGTGGAATATGGCTTCACTCAACAAATGATGAGACAAGAATAGACAAAGGCCTCGATTCTAGAGGTTGTTTAGTAGCACATAATAAACACCTCATTGATCTTTCTCAATATATCGAACTTAACAAAACACTTATAGTAGTTACCCACGATGTTAAGTATCTTAAAAGAGAAACATGGCAAAGAAATAAGAACAGCCTAACAAAGACACTTAACAAGTGGCTAGAGGCCTGGCAAACAGAAAACTTTGAATCTTATAAAGAGCAATACCATACTTCAAAATTTAGAGACTATAGACATAAGAATTATAAGAATTACATGAACTATAAGAGAGCAGTATTTTCTAATCCTGGCACTCCAGAAATTTCAATTGAAAATGTCTCTATTTTAAAAAATAACGACTACGCTGTTATTACATTCATTCAAAATTATAACTCTAACACCATCACTGATACCGGAAAAAAGACTCTCTATCTGATGAAAGACTTATATTACAATTGGAAAATTGTTGCTGAAGAATGGACAAAATCAGGTTTAGAGAAGGAGCATGGCCCATCAGTCGCTTTTAAACCAAGACTTAAGTTCTTTGAATCATCTAACCCTAAAGAGATATTCACAAGTCAATTAAACCTTAAAGACGACTCTTCTGAGGGCGTGAGTAATAACTAGATATGGCTTTTTTAAAATCGACCAAGGATAAAAGGTCAAACGACATATCGTTCATATTTTACGAGAATGAAAAAGTGCCTCGCTATCGTAGAATTGATAAGTACTCTTTCTCATTTCTAACTTATGGCCCGGCACTTCTCACCCTTCTAAGCATTGTGGTTGCCACGTCCGCGATCTATTATGCAAATACAATAGAGAGACAGATTAGGTCTAGTGAGCCAGAAATTATTCAAGAACTAAGAAATCAAAACATATCTCTAGCTTCACGAGCAGACGAATTAAATATTATTAATGACAAATTAACGAAGAAACTCTCCAGTGCGGCACCTGAAGACTCAGTGACGGGAAATCTCTTTGCACCCGTGCCAGGACAAAAAGATCTGACGAGTCCGGTCTCCATTGATGTTCAAGATTTTTCAGCAAGTAAGAAAGATGGCAAAATACTTGTAAAGTTCAATGTTATAAACCTTACCGAAGAAAATAAGAAGATTGCGGGCTATGCTCATATGATTGCAACAGATGGAAATGTATTTGAAAGATACCCTAAGATAGAGTCTGAATCGAGTCTTCAAATTATATACTCAACAGGAGAAAGCTTCGCTACTTCAAGGTTTAGACCCTTCAGCGCTAGTTTTTCTTCGATTAACAATTCTGATGTATTCTTCAATTTAATTATCTTTAACAGACTAGGTGATATCATCTACAAGAAAATTTTTAAGCAGAGTTTATAAAATGGAAATAAAAGATCTTGATTTTTGCTTTCTCGGAAAGAAGTCTATTTTTAAAGGTGACCTATACCTTAATGGACCTACCCATATTGCTAGTACCGTTGAGGGAAATATTATCACTCAAACAAAGGCCAAGATAAGTATAGAGCCTAGTGCCAACATCAAGGGCAGCATTGATAGCTACGACATAGATGTGTATGGAAAAATTGAGGGAAATATTAATAGCAAAGGAAAACTAAGACTTTTTCCTTCCGCAGTTGTTATTGGAAAAGTTTCTGCAAATAGCTTAGAGATCAAACCAGGTGCCGTGCTAAATGCAGAAAGTGAGACTACGAGTCAGCAGTCTCACTAGTTTATTTGATAAACTTTGTGTAATTATGAACAATCAAGTCTTTATATCCCGCCTTCTTTAAACCAGGAATAAGAGAACGGTCCCCAAGGATTACGTAATCAATTTCTTCAGTTGTAAAAATTTTAGAGATAGTATCCTTGAGATCTTTTGCATTAAAGTCTTCAATATTTTCTGTAAATTTATAGAGACGAGAGTAATCTAGTCCTATGTGATCAAAAAATAATAGTTCATTGATAAATTGAGAAGGATCCTCAAATTGAAAGATATACTTACCTTTTAGGCTCTCTATAACTTTATTAAGTCTTTCATTTGAAACTTCTTTACTACTATACTCTTTTAAAACATCGTCAATAACACCTAGGAGTTCAACAAGAGTTTCGTTCTTAGTAAAGGTTGAGATCACTGATCGTCCATAATCTTTTTGTCTTCCCGCATAAGCATTTGCAGAATAAGTTAAACCTCTTTTGGATCTAAGCTCACTCATTAAAACAGAAGTAAAGCCTCCGCCAAGAAAGTGACTTGCAACTTGTAAGTCTTCAAATGACTCAAACTCTCCATTGCGTAAAAATTTACCTGCGAGCACCTGTGCTTGATTTGCCTTAGGAACAGTTACGAAGTGAACTTTTCCTTTAGATGCTGGTTTCTTGTATGAAACCTTTCTTTCAAAACTAGCGTCTACTGACCAACCACAATCATTTTCTAGAACACTACGAATATTTAAAACATTCTTAGGTCCTGATATATAGATTTTCTTTTTTACTTTTGTGTTAAAATAATCAAGCTTCTTTCTTAAGTCTCTTGAGCGCACACGCTTAACACTTTTAATTTTACCAGACACAGGGTTTTTAAAAGGAGTACCACTTAAGTTGATTTCTCTAAAAGCTATATTAGCAAGTTGTCCGTGGCTATTTATGACACTCTTTTTAGAATTTACAATATTATTCTTAGCTTTCTTAAGTTCTTTCTTTGGAAAAGTAGCATCTTTAAAAAGATGACAAATCTTTTTCACTGAAGGAATCACATCCTTACTCATTCCAGAAATATGATATGTTGAATACTCGTGGACAACTCTAGCGCTAGACTGTGTACCATAGAATTCTAAGTTATCGGCGATCTCCTTTAGGCTGAATCTATTTGTTCCAGTTTGTAAGAGATCAAACATAAGCTTAGTTTCACCTTTATTTCGCCCATCAGAAAGTGCACCATCAGCAAAATAAATAACGATATTATATAAAGGCAACTTATTGTCTTCAATCCATGTCGCTTCAATATTGCCCCACTGATATTTTTTTGCTTCAAGGCCGTGAGTATTGATCGAAAGTAAAAAGATTAAAAAGATATATAATGTTTTCATAATTTTCCTTTAATTAAGTTTTATAGTGATGTTCTCTTATGCTTTTTCCAAATAGAAATAAAAGCACTTTTCTTAGGATCTAAATACTTGCGACAAGCATCTTTAACCTTTTGAACGGTCATATTTTCATAGATTTCGAGCTCTTTCTTATAAGTCCTATAATCACCATAGAAAAACTCATTTTGACCTAAGAAGCTAGCGAGCCCAGAGTTTGTTGCCATTTCTCTATAATAACCTAGAAGAACATTATTCTGTGTCTTTTTAACACTTCTTTCCGTAATTGCTCGATCACACGACCTCTTAAGTGACCTAAAGAGACTTCTTCTAAAGCGACGAAGGGATACCTTATCTAACAACTGTCCCTGTATAAAGAAAACACCTGCATTTTTAAGAGTATAGTTTCCTGCATAAATCATTTGTAACTTAGGTCTACGACTTGTTACAAAGTCCTGATAAAGATAGCTACTTACACCATCACCTAAAATAGAAGCTAAAAAATCTAAAGCATAACCGTCTTCTTCTCCAACTTTTGGCGCTGGAAATGATAGCGAGAAAATAGGTGTTGGACTTTGACCATTTAAACCAACAACTTTTGGTAATTTAGCTTTTGATTTATAGGATATCTTGCTTGAGTAACTCTCTTTTATTTCATTAAGTTTATCATTCTTTTTGAGCTTTCCTAAAGTTGACTCGATCATATCAAAGGCATCATCTGAATCAACATCTCCAACGAGTACCACAGTTGCATTATTTGGTGCATAGAAGTCTTTATAAAAGTTGAGCATCTTTTCACGTGAAAGGTTAATAACATCTTCTTTTTCACCAATGACAGAGCCTCCATAAGGAGTCCCCTTAAACATAACTTTCATCATGCTTGAATACATCTGCCCTCGAGGTGAGTTTTCATATCTCATTTTCCTTTCTTCTAATACGGCCCCTCTCTCCTTTTCAAACTCTTCTGGATCAAGAACAAGATTACTCATTCTTTCAGCTTCAAGTGCCAGAGTTTTCTTAAGGTTTGTTATTGGAAGTTTTTCATAGTAGACGGTGTTATCAAATGTTGTGTATGCATTTGAGCTACCTCCATGGTCATCGACAAACTTAGAGAAATAACCTGAGGGATAATTCTTTGTCTTCCTAAAAAGCATATGCTCTAAAAAGTGAGTTGCTCCCGTCGTTCCCTCGCCCTCGAAGCGGCCACCTACATCATAGAATGTATAAAGAGAGAAAATAGGAAGCTCAGGGTTTTTAACAAATAATACTTTAAGTCCGTTACTTAAAGTTCTTTTTTCAACTCTTATATCTAGAGCATCTTTATTCTCCATCTGCGAGTCTTTACTATTAAGAGCGCAAGAAGTAGTGAGCGTAACCAACGAAATAATTAACATGATTTTTTTCAATATCATTTAAGATCCTTCTCTTATATTTTAGTAAGTTAAATAATACCTAATCTATGATAATAAATGAAGTTGCAATAAGTTACCCATAGGCTTAATATAATTTAGATAGGAGTAGAATTGTCGGAGATAGAGACTACGGGATTAACAACTTTCACGCTACTTGGCTCTGGTACAAGTACAGGTGTTCCTATTCCAGGGTGTCCTTGCAACGTCTGCCAAAATACAAATCAGAAAAACAAGAGAATGAGAACTAGTGTACTCATTACAACAGAGCAGAATCAGAATATTATTATAGACACAGGACCCGACTTAAGAACTCAGCTACTCAAAAATTCCATAACAAATATTGATGCTGCTATAATCACCCATGACCATGCTGATCACGTTCATGGCATTGACGACCTACGACCATTTTGTTTTCTTCACAATAAAGAAATCCCAATTTACACGCACACAGATTGTGCCAATTCACTGAGATCGAGATTTCCCTATATTTTTAAGGAAGACTTCTTCAATAAAGATAAGCCACATATTGGCGGTGGAGTTCCAAGACTTAAGCTAAGAGAGATTGATAAAACTCCAAGTATCAATAAGGTCCTAGATCAAAACTTCTACTTTAGTCTTCTTCCACATGGATACACACATACTATGGCAGTCATTTATAAGAAGCTTGCTATACTTGTTGATTGCCATGAAATTCCAAACGACCTGATTATAAAACTAAGAGAAATGGAGCTAGAATATCTAATTATTGACTGCGTAAAGGAAGGAACGCATCAAACTCACCTCACTCTTGATAAGTCATTTCAATATATAAAAGAAATTAAAGCAAAGAGAAGCATTCTCGTTCATATGGGTCACGAACTCGAACACCAAAGTCTCGAAGAGAAATGTTTCAAGGAGTTTGGTGAAAGTGTCTTTCCTGGCTATGACTCACTGCAATTGTCTTTTTAATCTTCCCACTTTTTATTATTTTGATTATAAGTTATATTTACGCAAACATTTAAAATATAAGGCCTACGACTGGAGTATTTATGAAAATTGGAGTTCCAAAGGAAATTAAAAATAATGAAAACAGAGTTGGGCTTGTTCCTGGTGGAGTAAGACAACTTGTTATGGATGGTCATGAACTCTACGTAGAGAAGAGTGCAGGAGTTGGTATTGGTATCACTGATGAAGAATTTATCAATGCTGGTGCAACAATTCTTGATACCCTAGAAGATGTTTTTGCAACTGCCCAGATGATTATTAAAGTAAAAGAACCACAGCCAGTGGAAATAGCGCTTTTAAGACCTCATCACATTCTTTATACCTATCTACACCTCGCTGCAGATACTGATCTAACGAAAGGTCTAATGGACAGTGGAGCAACTTCTATTGCCTATGAAACAATTCAACCTGATGATGGTTCACTACCTCTACTAACACCTATGTCGGAAGTTGCAGGAAGAATGGCAACACAAATTGGCGCCTCATACCTTCAACTTGATCATGGTGGAAAGGGAATTCTCCTTGGAGGTGTTCCTGGTACAAGAAGAGCTAAGGTTACAGTTATTGGTTGTGGAGTCGCTGGTACAAACTCGATAAAGATGGCCATGGGAATGGGAGCAGATGTTACAGCGATTGACCTTTCAACAAAGAGACTGGCTGAACTAGATGATCTCTTTGACAATAGAATCACAACCCTCTTTTCAAATATTGAAAATATTGAACAATCAGTCATTAACTCAGATCTAGATATTGGTGCAGTACTTGTCCCTGGAGCAAAGGCGCCAAAGCTTGTAACAAGAGATATGATTTCGAAAATGGAGAATGGATCGGTTGTTGTTGATATTGCCGTCGACCAAGGTGGTTGTATTGAGACATGTAAGCCAACAACACATCAAAACCCTACTTTTCTCATTGATGGTGTTGTTCACTATTGCGTTGCCAATATGCCAGGAGCTGTTGCGAGGACATCGACTTATGCCCTCACAAATATAACTCTTAAATATGCTCGCATGATTGCGAATCAAGGTGTAGCAGAATCTGCACAAAACGATAGAGCATTTATGAAAGGGATTAATATCTATAAAGGTGATCTCGTCTATGAGCAAGTTGCAAAAGATCTGGACTTACCTTACACTGAATTAAAGCTAGTCTAAAAAAATAATAAGGCCAGCTCGACTGGCCTTTTTTTATGAGAATAATTTACTTTTTTACATTTCTTTTTCTACTAAACTCTTGTGCTCTTTTTACGCCAAAAATTGATGGTGTTCTCTATCAAGAGTTCTGGATAAAAAATAGAAATCCAGACATTAAAAGCCTTCAAGATATTGTCGTTAATCTAAATGATATTAAAGGATCTGATCAAATATATGACTATGTAAGAAGATGGAAAGAAGAAAACAAAGTTCCCTCAATAAATGAACAGAAAAAAAGAGCTCTATCTCCTAAGAATATAAAACAAAGCATTAACCTTCTGCCAAAGATAATATACGACTCGCTTGCGATGAGAGCAGAGAGAATCATACTTGCAAGTAATTTAGGTGTCCCACTCATCGTCCTACCAATCTATCTTAAGAATGATCAACAAACTGGACGCTTTATCATTTTCATCGATAAGAATATAAACTTCAGAGGACTTAATGATTGGTATAACTGGAGGGAGAGAACAGCTTTTATTCAAGAACAAGAAGAAAATGAAAAAGGGATTAAAATAGACGCCTATCTCAGTCATGGAAACTCTATTTCTGATACCATTCACTATCTCTTCAGCCAGGCCATTGCACTCATGATTTCATGGAACCCTGAATTTTTCCCAAAGAATCTAGAGACTAATAGCTTGTCAAATTATCCTTTAACAAAACTAAGCTGGATTAATAAAAAGCGAGTTATCCATTCCGCTTTTGACCATATTACAAAGAAAGACTTTCCCTATATTTCTTTCTATGGACAGTCATCACGTAAGTATAGTTTTGAAAAAGTCTTTGAGTTCTATCAAGTCTTAGACCGATCAAATTACGTTAACCTCTATTCTGCAACAGGCCCACTCAAAGACTTTGTAGAGACCCTCTCACTTTATATTCATGCTTTCTATTACAACCGACCATTTAGATTGGGATTTTATAAAAATGATAACCTTCTAGATTCATTTAGTAACTGCCTAAAGCAAGTAAGATGCCTTAAGAAGAATTATCAGGCAAATAGGATCCTATCAACCTTCCTTAGCACCTCATCAGCGAAATAATTTCTATATCGCCTATCCTATAAGTTTTCTGTTAATATAGTAGATAGTAGGAGTCTATTAATGACTGGAAATAAAACAGTAGATAACGCAATTATTGCACTCGTATTCTTAGCGACAGCTTCGGCCCTAGGTACATTTGTTTACACACAAATGATCTACAAGAAGCCACTTCCAACAAATGAGCAAGGACTGAATGAACTCAAACAAGATACCGCTTCTATAACGGTTCCCGAATCTTATAAACTAGATAAAATCATTGTCAATCTTCCCTCTCAATCGAGAAGACTGCGATTTCTTGATGTTCAAATTCATCTTGTCGTCTTTAAACAAGAAACTATTTCAATGCTTGAAAATCAGAAAGCTATCATTAATGATATCGTCATCAGCGTCGCATCTAATATGACTCCAGACGAACTTAACTCTGTCTCAGGAAAACTAATTTTTGAAAGTCGAGTAAAGAAACAAATAAATGAAAGACTTGGTTTTAGTGCCGTGAAAGAACTTTTTTATACGAAATTTGTCGTTCAGTAATATTCTCAAAAAAGTAAAAGACCCTCATTCGAGGGCCTAGAACAACTGGACTGGATTTTATATTTTAGTCACAACGACCAAATTTAATGAAAGTAGCTTTTGCAATGTAGAGATCACACATATTTGAAAAATTATGAATCTCAGGTAGGCCCTTAGAAAAGTCATCACTTGCAACTTCTCCACATACTGGCATAAATAATTCAGGACACATTCTTACTTGTCTTGACTCATCAATAACGGAATCACACTGAATGATATTTTTAAGAGAGTATCTTCCCTCTGCAACTTCAGTGATTTCATATTCACCATTCTCACAACTTGGAGCTTCATTGAACTCGTTAACAAGCTCAACTTCATGACTATCTGAAGTAATAATCATTTTATTAATTCTAGAACTCATTTGAACTCTATCAAGGAGATCACCTTTTACGATAAGAGATTGTGATGCAAAAGCATTTGAAATTATTAGTAAAAGAGCAATTGATAAAGTTTTCATAATGAACCCCAGTTGTTTAAATCTGAAGAATTTATAGATTATTTACTTTATTAACAAAAATTATCTTTTTTTATGATAATACATAAGTATCACTTATGGATTTATTATGATTGAAAACTTCTCAATTAGCTCTTTAAGAGTGTTTAAAAATGTCTATGAACATCGAAGTATGTCAGATGCATCAAAACGACTTTTCATGACTCAGCCAGGGGTAAGTCAGCATATAAAGGCCATCGAAGAGCAGCTTGGACTAAAGCTCTTTGACCGTATTGGAAAAAAACTCATTCCAACTAATGATGCTACTCAGCTCTACCCTCAGATCAAAGATGGGCTGGCAATTCTTGAAAAAGGACTTATTGAATGTAGCTCCAAAGAGAGAAACTTCAAGGGGGTCATAAAAATAGGCCTACCAATTGAAATTGGAAATAACCTCATACTCCCAAAAATAGCAAATTGGGCCAAGAAATATCCTAAAGTTTACTTTGAATTTAACTATGACCACATTCTTAGACAGGCTCCTCTGATTGTCTCGGGTGAATTAGACTTTGCCATAACAGACTCTTATACCTACCCTAAAGAGATTCAAACAAAGAACCTATTAGAGGAGAACCTCGTTCTATGCATGAGTAAGGATTATGCCAAAACACATAATCTCAATGCGAAATCTAGTTTTAAAGAAATAGTAGAGGCTGACTTCATTCGCTATCTCCCTGGAGCGCCAATTTTAAATCAATGGTTTGAATTTCATTTTAAGAAGAAAAGTGATCTCAAATTCAAGGTTACCCTTATGGATGTTCAAGGGGTACTTAACTCCATAAAGCTAGGAATGGGGATAGGAGTTGTACCTCGACACGTTTTAAAACAACATGGTGAAAAAGATATTATTATCATGAGACCAACAAATAGAATCTTAAAGAATAAGATCAGTCTCGTTTACCTGAAAGATAGAAGTCACTCTCCGCAGGCATATAATCTGATTAAGGACCTTCTAGAAGTCTTCAAGGATCGGAAATAAAAAAGGCCTTATAAAAGGCCTCTTTAATTATTTAAGAATTTAAATTTAAGCTTAGCTTTCTTTAGAGTCTGAATCGTCTTCAACTTGGCAGTTTGAAGCATCGTCAGGCAGATCACCAGTGTAACTAGCAAGAGTTTCTTTTGAAAGTTTTCCCTCTGCAAGAAGCTTATCTCTTAATCTTGTGTCTAATTGCTTTTCTTCTAATGCTCTAGCAAGTCTCATATTCCTTCCTTATCATTGAAATTTAATTAATCTGTTTTTTAGCACCTTAGACTCAGTTTGCAAAGCGTAAAAACAGCACTTTTAAAACGCATCGAGTCACTGCCAGTAACGTGGAGGCTTATCATCCTTGTCATCATTACCATCTTTAACAATCTTAAGATGTGACTTCTTCCCTTTTTTAAAATTTTCACGCGGTGATGAAGAAGATGAGGAGGCCGCATCTTTAAATAATAAAACCTTACGAAGAATATTTAAAAACCAGATTTGATTGCTAAACCCAATAAAGAGATAACCTAGTCCCATAGCCCCAAGCTGGGCCAAAGCAGTAGCTCCCCCTGAAGCTAAAAGTCCTTGATAGACAGATATACCAGCTAGAATCATACAGAAGTACTTTGCCTTAACCGGTATCACCATAAAGAATTGAAATACTCTATTTGGATAGAGAACGGCATAGGAAACACATAATGCACTCGAAAGAAAGCTCATGCCAAAGAAGACACTACCTTTAACAAACATAGATAATACAAGATAGAAGATCCCCGTCATAAGAGTCATGATAAAAACATACGCCATGTACTTACTCTGCACCCAG
>DDIK01000196.1 GCA_002338505.1 Bacteriovorax sp. UBA1852 | reverse complement strand
TAGAGCTGCCCTCACCGCAGGAATAAGAGGGTTTTCAGCAATGGCATCAAGTCTATCAAAGTACTGAGTTGCTTTTTCTTTTAGTAAAGATATTTTAGAACAGTCAAAGAACTCACTAAGCTGATAAATTAAGATATGCTGATTGTAGTCTAGAAGCTCGAGAACTGTAGAGAGATCAATGTTTTTATTATGAGATGTATAGAGTTTTTTAATTTTTTTATGAATCTTTTCTTCAGATATTTCTAAAAGAGCATAACCTTTAATAAGTATTTTATGAATTTCTTCTCTGTAGTCTAATTCTAGTGAATAGTAATTTGTAATTTTAGTTATGTGTTTTTCAACTTCCACATTTAAGAGCTCTAAAAGATCACAAAAGTTAGACCACTTAATTCTTGTATGACCACTTTCCCATTTTCCAACTTGATTAAATGAGTAACCTAGAGCCCGACTAAGATCCCTTTGAGACTTATCTTGGCGAAGAAAGATAAATATATCTCTGGCAAGTTCATCATAATCAATATCTTTTACGAAAGTATTTTTACAAAAAGATTGGTTTTCCATTACGTTTTTTACCAATACATCTTATTAAACGCAATATGATTGAAATTACTTCAGCATCATTTTATAGCTTAAACTTGACACAAGCGGCAAACTTAAGAATATTGTAAAAACAAGCACTAAAGAACATATTATAGGCTTTATGACTGATCCTTTGACTCTTGGAAAGTTCATATCACGATACCTCATCAACCGATTAGAGAACCATATAATCAGAGGACCCTGCAGAGTCGCAAAAACACACCAAATACTTGGAGCATCAAAAACAATCTCAAAGCTTGAAAACAAACCTGCACAGACTTGAGCCAACGGCTTCGTAGAATATAAATTTTGATATAACCCAATAGAGTAACAATAAACGGCAGATAATATAAAAGATATGTTTAATGCCGATATGGGCAAAAGCATAGTGAAGCTTCTTCGCTTATCTCCTATATTATTTAAAGAAAAGATATGTATAAAATTCCAATATAAAAAGAGAAGAAGCCAAATCGCGCCCCAATAAAAGTGAGACTCACCTCTTACATAGAAGTGATAATTTTCAAAAACAACCTCTCTTGAAAAAATATGTATCCCTGTCAAGGAAATCAAAAGAAACACGAGTTTACTGTGTAGGTATTTTCTTAGAAAAATCTCAGATGATCTTATATTAAAATACATCGCTGAAATAGAAGTTACCAATCCTAATTTATAGACGAATATATTTTGATACGAAATTGCAAAGAATTCGAAAAATTGGTGAAGGCCTATGCAAACAAAGCCAAGAGTAAGAAATTTAATCGCCCCAGGGATCTGCGAACAAATACCATCTTCTTTATTCTTAAAAAGTTGCCACTTTACAATATTATAAGAAGACACCGCTAAAATAGCAGAGCCAGCAACCAGACTGACTTCCTTGCTATAACACATATTTAACACCCATTCTTATCTTAACTGAATATTAATTAAAGGGGGTTTAACTTTCAGTTTATAATTACGATAAGTTAACTATACTTTAGTATTAAGGAAGTCTAATGTCATCTATCAAGATTCAAAGGAATAAACACTTAGAAATAAGTGATATTATTCTAAAGCGTGAAATTGATATTTTAAATCGACTTAAACACCCTTCTATATTAGTTGAAAATGAAAGCAGTGAAAGCTATGAGATCATCTTAGCTAAAGAAGAATATCTCTCGATCAGAAGTCTCGTTAACAACTACACTTTTTCTGAGCTTGAAATATGTGACATTATTATCAACCTCGTAGATGTCTTAAACTACATATGGTCTAAGAGTCTTATTTTTAACAATATCAACCCAGATACTCTTTTCTACAATACAAAAACTAAGAAGATTAAATTAGTAAACTTTAAAAATTCTTCGGAAACTAGCCTAGACTACGCGACAATTGGTCACGTTACCCAGATAAAAGGTGATCTTCACTTTATTTCACCTGAACAAACAGGACGTATCGGAAGAAATATAGATTATCGTTCAGACATATATGGACTAGGGGCATTAGCCTACTACATTATAACTGGTTCAAATCTTTTTACTGAAAAAGAACCTCATAAGATAATTCATGCTCACATTACTAGAGACTTTAAACCACTTGTCGAGCTAAACAAGCACATTCACCCTATTTTCCAACAGCTAGTTTCTAAGATGCTTGAAAAAAACTCAGAAGATAGATATCAGACGGCAGATGGTATTACTGAAGATATAAATCAGTTAAAAAGTATTATTAGATATGAAACTGAAGAGTCTTCATTTCAAATAGGCCAAGGAGATTTAATATCCAGATTTGAAATACCGCAAAAAATCTATGGAAGAACGGAAGAAAAGAATAAAATACTTAATATGGTTCACTTAACCGCAAATAGTAAGAGTCGTATCCTACTTGTTAGTGGCTATTCAGGAATAGGTAAGACTGCTCTTGTTAATGAAGTTAAAAAACCGATCACTGAGTATAACGGATTATTTGTTTCGGGAAAGTTTGATCAATTTAAGAAAAATAATCCATACATTGGTATTTCTCAAGCCTTAGGTCGCCTCATCGACTTTATCTTATTAGAAAATCAAAGAAATATTGAGATTTGGAAAAATAAAATAATTAATACAGTGGGAGACTCTCTTCACCTACTCCTAGATATAGTTCCGAACCTTGAAAGTCTCGTTGGTGAACAAGAGATTGAATACAAGAACCTAGATACGACAGCTCTGCAAAATATTTTAAATAAAACTTTTAAAGACTTTATTTCTTGCTTCAAAAAACAAAGCTA
>DDIK01000043.1:14686-29193 GCA_002338505.1 Bacteriovorax sp. UBA1852 | reverse complement strand
CCTATGAAAATTCTCATTCTATTTCTAATTTCTTTCAACTGCTTTAGTTGGTCTTTTTCAGACTTAGAAAAATTAAGAAGCCTAGAGCTTATGGGGAAGTGGAGAATCTATCTCAATGTAGAATTTGATTCTGACGGAGAAATCCCTAATCATCTATATCAATACAAAATGCCTCAAATCAACTACTATCAAGAAAAGAGCTTTAAGGGAAAACCCTACGCAGTTTTAAGTGAAGAGGGATATACTGTTAATGACGAAGTCGTGTGTATCGCTAAAATCTCGAATGAGCCACATGGGATCAGAGAAAAAAAAGATCGTAAAATTTATATGCTAGAGCCTATACCTCGAAGCGGAACAACATACAACATATGCTATGATGCTCCTTTTAGAAACTTGGGAGCGCAAAAGTTCTACCACTCAACAATTTACTTCGATGAGATTAAGGATGATATTGGATACTTAAAAATAAATGATGTTCAGACGTATGTTGATCTTAAGCCATTCAAGGGAAAGTATGTTCTACCTCCAGCAAAACATGAGATAAGAAGAGTATTTGGTGAACAGGAGCTTAAAGAGATTGAAGCATTAATGAATAAGTATCATGAAATTGTGAAGTCTAAAGATACAGAAAAACTTAAGCAGTTCTATCTTTCCCAGTTAAAAGACATAATGGGAGTTAAAAATAGAATGAAAAGAGATTTAGAAAAAGTTTTAGATGATAATAGGGACTACTACTTGTCGACTCTTTCCAAGAAATATCTATTTTGTTCAGACCTTGATAAAGTTGCTCTCGTGAGGTCAGCTAGTCGTATTAGTAAGGAAAAACTTTATAAGACCGTGGAGCTTTCGCAACGCTGCTCTCCAACAATTATCCTCTACAAAGAAAAAGGGAAGAAATGGAAACTCGAAGTCTATAGGCTGTAATTGATGATTCTGTAGATTTTGCAATTAATGACATTTTACTTTCGCGAAATACTAACCATTGGTGACTTTAAATCTTGGTATCTTAATGTATGGACAAAAAAATTATGTAAAAAAACTCATTTTATTTCTAATTTCCTTCAACTGCTTTAGTTGGTCTATCAAGTTTAGAAGGCGCTAACAGTCTAGGGTCTAAGACCTGGATAAGGCTCCTCTTATGAGGCTAGCTAGGTGGACTTAAAAAAGCGTTCTAAGAGGCTGAATTTTTCACTTCCCTGCATGTTTAAAGCTAAAGTTATAGATGTTTATTACTTCTTTTATACTCATCTTGTTGTTTACCAGTCGTTTCTCATTATTTCCTGTAAAGTCTCATAAGTTGTCCTAATTACACCCCCTCGGTTTCCCATCTATTTTTCGCGATGAGAAGTATCGTTTCTCGATACAAGAAATCTTTGATCTTTTAACCCATTATTTCGTAATCCTTTCTCACTAATAAACAAAGAGCTTTTAAAAGGGAGTCAAAGTTATGCATGTGAAAAAGAAAATGCTTGTTCATTTGTTCTATGAGTTTGTGGGTTCAATATCAGAAGATGAATTAATTAGTAATAACAAGCTTGTTAATAAAATTGAAGAGATCTTCGAGATTATTAATAAAAGGGGAGGTTGCATATGAGAAAGGAACTCATAACAAAACTACTTAATGCAATAGAACTATTAAGTAAGCATGAATTAGAGTCAAACACTAATATTCAAGAGCAAATTACTTTCTTATATGAGTTCTTAGGTAACACTATTCAGAGAGAGCGCTTGAAGAGCTACAAACAAATAACGCAACATTTTAGAGTACAAGGATAAAGATATGAAATTAATTACAATGCTGTTTGCAATAATAACACTGGCATCATGTTCAGTTAAAAATGAAGAAGAACAAGAAGTAACGCTAATGTCCGATATTGATGAACAAAGACCAGTTACCAATGACGAGCAAGACAGTGATAGCGAAGAGCCGAAAGATGATATTACAACTGATTCGGATGGTGACTTTGTTACGGACTCTCAAGAAAAAGAGTTAGGCAGGAATCCAAATATTGCTGATATGCCTATAATTAGAACAAGGTTCCTACAACACTACAAAATATCCGTTACCTATAAGACTTTAATCGATGGAAGAAAGGGTTCATTTGTAATAGACACCAAAAAAATATCAGATGATCCTAGCTTTAAATATAGAGTAGGAAAGATCTTTTTTAGAAATAATAGTCTAAAGTCAGCTGCTCTAATTGGAAGATATAGCGGACTTAGTCACGGTGAATATAAAGAACATGATTTTACATGGGTCACCTATCCTGAGATTGATAGTCGATTCTTCCTTGATCAGACAATGAAATACAGGAAATATTTTGACACTACTAGATTTGATATTGAAAATATTAGTTTAGAGTTTGAGAGCTCAATTAGGCTGAAGGCCAATTCTAGTTACGATGAAGTGAAAAACCCTATTATAACATTCAGGTTCTACAATTATGAAACTGAAAATTATGAAGTCATACATTCCGAGACTATTGAAAGATCAATTCTAAGTGGCGTAAATGAGACAATAACGACAAGGATAGATAACGTAGCCCCTAAGCTTATAAAAGAAAACTTCTTTCAAAGAGGAGAATTTATAATCTCTGAGTTGACTGATTATGATATACCAAGCCTTGAGACGACATTTTCTAATCTAAAAATGAGCGTAAAAGAAAATACTGTCCCTGTTGTTTATAATACCCCCTTGGAGACAACTCTCAAGCATGTGGCGGTAGGAGATGGTAAATCTTTTTCGGAGATATTGAAGCATTTATTTGATGATAATTTTGTTGTTGAAAATGAGAGACTTACATCTATTTATCAGTTTAGAAACTCAATTCCAAATTATCAAAGACTAAGTGAACTTAAAGATATGGATAAGAAAGGTGACTGGTTTATTTTTACAAATCCACTTAGTAGGCACTATCTTGATCATAAATACACTAAAGATGATGTTATTTCTCTATCTTACTTCTTAGGAGCAGAGCTATCTCAACAAGTTGAAGAGAAGGTTTTTAGCTATAGAGAAAATGTCACTTCTTCAAATACGTCTAAGACTTATCCTCTAGGCAATATTTCTTCTCATTCCGAGATGGCTATCATTTTATCTCCAAACCTTGTTAAGGGTGATGAACTAATACCAGGTGGCGGAGAAATTAGAAACCAAGGCTGCAATGGTCAAAGAAACTGCGTTCAGCTTCCAATGCTCTGTCGTGTCAAATTACATGGGTTTAAGCCCTTTTCAAAGAAATTAGTATTTAATGATTCGTTATCAAATGAGTTATCAAGAGTGTTTCTAGTCATAAATCAGGATGAGTATCAGTTAAGTGAACTTGTCTCAAAGAAGTTAGTTTCTAAGTCATTTAAACACGGAAATATGATTCTTTCGATTAAAGACATAACAAAGATTAAGCAAATGAATAGTACAGATGAAAATGTCATCTATATTAGAGCGAAGGGTAAGAGTTCAACCTATTTTGAAGGTGTAAAACTTGAAAGTGCAGAGGGCCGAGGTTGGTTCATGTGCGCCAATGTAGTTGGTGGTCTCGCTTTTGAGAATAAGCTGCCTGTTAATATAGATTCTCATCGCTTCAATGAGTGGGCCCATAACCTAAGGTGGGACGTCTTGAAGAAGTCTCAGAATAAAACAGTCTATGAGTCATTTAGTTTTGGAGTCTCATCTGTAATCAGTAACAAGTACAATTAAGGATAAAATATGAAACGTTCAAAATTAATAGATATTTCTTCATTTTTTATAATAGCATATATGCTTCCTCTTAATGAAACGTATGCATTCTCAAAATTAAAAAATGGCTTTGAGACAATCACTATTAACTACTTACTACCTTTATCAACTGCTGTCGCGGGAGCTGCTTTGATTCTCTTTGTGATCCTTTCATATTTTAAACAGGATGTTTATCTTAAGAATGTCGGAACAGTCTTTGCCTTGGCAATTATATCAACAGTTGGATTAGAGATTATAAACACTCTAAGTCAAAGCTTTAGTTAGAGGTCAAAAATGACAAATACAACATATCCAACTCTCTTAAATAGGAGAGCGAGGATCTTTGCATCCTTAAATAGAGTTGATCTGATCGTTTTAGGAACTACCTATCTAGTTTTCTCAAAACTTAATTACTCTGGAATACGGATAATAAGCATCAGTTTGTTTTTCTTAATGATAAATAAATTCTTAATGAGTCGAGTAGAAAGAAGCTTTTTAAAAGGGTTATCGAGAACGAAGGTTATTGACTGGTCAGGAGTCATTGGGAGGCTTAAGTGAATAAGTTTAGCTTTCCTATTGCTCAAGTCGTTGGACATAAAATTGTATCGACAAAAGGAGAAAAATCATATTTCTATAACCTTGATGGAGTTGATTTAGAACAGATGACTTTGATTGAGAAAGAAAACTTCTTTAATCACCTCAAAGGGAAACTCAATACTCTTGATAGTAAATCATGGTTAAAGCTTTATAGAATTGATAATTCCCTATATCTCAACACATCTACTCAAGATGAGACTTTAGGATTATCTTCTAGGCCTTGTGATAGGCCTTTAGAAGTCTTCTTTGAAAATAGTGATATCTATTCAGATATAGGTCTCTACAGTGATTATCTACTATTTAATGGACGATATAGACGCATCATAAGTGTGAAATCATTCGAAGAAACTCTTACAGATGAATATTTCATTCCTGACTCTGTTGACTACTGTGTCTCTTTTAAGAAGAAGTCTAAGGTGAAGGCCCTAAGAGAACTCGAACGTATCAGAAATGCTCATAGTGCGGGTTTAGCAAAGAATAAAAGAGATTTCGAAAGTGAGGGAGCATATGCGCAAGCGGAGGATTTGATTAGTGATCTTACTACAAGCAATGAATCTCTTTTTGAAATGGAGTTATATTTTCTACCTAAGTCAGACTCATTAGAGTCACTCAATCTCTCAACTTTTGATCTTATTGAAGAGTTAAGTATAAAAGGTATTGAATCTTTTATTGAGGGACATTCCCTAAAAGGTCTTAAGTCAGGTCTCTTTGATATTTATAAAGAAATTATCGTAGGAGTAAAACCGACTTTCTCGTTTAGAGGCATTCCAAATAAGACAAGCCATCTTGCTTATCTCTTGCCTGTTGAAAAATCAAAGCTAATGCATGATGGACTTCATTTAAAAGATATTTCAAATAATGATCTATATTTCAATCCATTCTCTAGTGAATTTAGAAATCGAAATATGCTTGTTACAGGAACGACAGGATCGGGTAAGTCAGTTCTTGTTAATAAGATAGTTCATGGCCTTGTTGATAAGCACCCAACCGTCATACTTGATAAGGGGGGATCATTTAAAAAGCTATGTCTCTATCATGGAGGATATAATCTGAATGGTGGTATCAATCCTATGCAGTTTAAATGTCCTTATTTTCATCGTGAGTTCATTCTCTCTGTTGTTGATAAAGATAGGTTTAATAAGCTTGATAAAGGGCTTCTTCTAAAGAGAATCAAAGCATATCTTCACGATGAAAAGAACTTATCCCACCATGGGATGATAAAACACCTAGAGAATGATTTCAGTGGTTTATCTCTATATTTTGAAGATATAAAAGACTTTATCGTTGATGAGAATATTGAAATTAACAATTTTCTATATGTCGATATTGAGAATTATCCAAAATCTCAAATAGCTCCCTTAATTATTTATGTATTAGAGTACTTTAAAAGGATCGCAGATTCTAAAAAGGTCTTAATTTTTGATGAGTGCTGGAAGTTTCTAAAAAATCATGGCGAATATATCGATGAATGTTTTAGAACGTTTAGAAAGTCTGGAGCCTTTCCGATTGCGATTTCTCAAGGCCTATGTGACTTTGAAAATCTAAGTGGTGATCTCAGCTCTTCAATTATAAATAACTCGTATTTTAAGGTTTTCTTTCCTCAAGAATATATTGAAAGAAAGGATCTAACAGAGTTTGATAACTCTAGAATTTTCTCTCTTCAATATGAAAAAGGAAGATACTCAGAATGCTATCTTAAATCAGCAGATAATAAGATAAAGAAAATTCTTCGAATCACTCTTGATCCACTTGAATATGAACTTTTTCATACGGAATCTGGTCAAAGTGAGAACTTCTACAAATACTTTGAAGATCATAGAAAGTACTTTTCTAATAACAGGGAAACGATTGAATCATTTGTGAGGCTACATCATGGATAGATTTAAAGCTCTTATTGCTGCTATTGTTTTTAAAAGTACCCTTTCATCATCCTTCTTTCTACCTGATAGTGATACTGCTGCTTTAATTGCATTAGTTTCAAATACTGCTAGTACAGTGACAAATACATTAAAGATTTTAGATGTCGCCAAGAAAACAAGTGATCAAATAGATAAGTATAACTTCTTAGCAATGAGAAGATACTTTATCGCCAGAAGAATCGAGCAACATACGAGAGACATTGTCGCTGCTACAAAAATGAGTCCAGATGGCCTTCGTGAAATTAATCACGTTATGCACAACCTTAAAATGAATTTAAAAGGACTTAAGTCAAATCTTGATTTCATGGCAATGGATCTCTATCAAGCAGAGGATTTCACAAATCGATATTGGGAAAAAATTACTAATTCGATACAAGATGAGAAAGAGGCGCATAATCAAGAGCTTTTGAGTGCCAGTGAGGGAAGCATGAGTAAGCATGTACAAAATACTGCGATGAATACAGCGATGAGTACAAAGCTTTTGGCAAAGATCAGGCGAGACAATATTGAATATCAAAAGAATAATGTCGCACTAAAAAAAGGTGACACTAAGGAGCGATTAAGAAGAGAAGAGTTTTACAAGTCATGGATAGGTTTAAATAAGTCGGAGAGAGATCTCTTAGAGGCCAGAGAGAGCTTATGAGCAATACTATCTATGATCTTCTCATGATAACAAGTTTTAACCTAGATAGTCTTATAGAGGAATATAGGCAGTTCTTTATGTCGCTTCTTCCTGGAATGTTTATCTTTGCCTGTCTCATTGAGTATTTTGATCGGATGAATGTGTTTCAACTTGTAAAGAGGGGAGTTATAGCGGTTCTAATATTAACTAGTATATCTAGTTTTTATAAGACTTCTATTGAATATTCAATCGATGCAGCAAATACAAAGTTTAGCGAGCAAAAGTTTAAAAACATTCTTCTTATGGATATGTTTGAGGCCTCTAAGTACTTTGACAAAATTGATGACACTAGAAAGACAAACTTCTTTAAAGGAAATGGCTATTTAAGTGGTGGATTGAAGTTTTTAAAATATCACTTCTTTGACTCATTCGTTAATGATGGATTTACGATTGGAGTTTATTTCTTTAGTCAGCTTTGTTTCTTACTCATCAAAGTCATTTATTCTCTGGTGTACTATTTAGGATATGGGCTAATCGGAATACCAATACTTATTTATCTCTTTCCAACAATGGGAAATGTTCTAAGAGGAAGTATTATCTCATATCTTTGGTGTTTAATAGTTCCTCACGTTCTAGTGTTTGTTCTCTCGATGATTGGAAGTGAAATTAATAGAGGATATGAGTCAGCTCAGATTATTGGTGGAAGTATATCTGGTACGGCCCTTCTTTTTCTATTAACGCTCTTTATAGCTTTTACGCCTTTTATTTCAATGATGCTTATAAATGGATCTGGAGTTGCTCAAGCAGGAGGACTTATTTCATTAGTAGGAGGAAACTTCATAAGATCACTTCCTATGAGCGGAGTAAATTCTGGTGCTAGTTTCATGACAGGCGGAGGTTTAGGTCCAAAAGGAAAAGTTGCTCTAGGCTTTTTATCGGCGGGATCGACTATGGCCTCAGGAAGTATGAAGGGGGCCAAGGGTGTAATGAGTGGATTTAAAAGACCAAACAACTCAAAACTACAACAAGGAAAAAATAAAATGAGTGATCAGCACTTAGATGCAAATACTATCAGTAAACAAATCAAGTCTTACTCTGACTCAATGGACATGAATAAAAGAAGTACGTCAGTCAGTAACGACAGTCGCTTTAGAAGCGCAAGTGAAGTCAGATTTAAGCTAAGTAATAATTCACAAACAACTAACAAGGATAAGAGCAATGAAAATACTCAACAAAGAGACAATGAAAAAGGAACCAGATCGTCTAATCAGTATAGAAGAGACAATCAAGTCACTAAGACGACCCCTAATGCTAATCGCAGTAACGGGAGTAATCGCGAATCTCATGATTCTAGGGATAGAGATAGTGGTCTTAAAAGGAGAGAAAAAGCCAGTGGCCCTAAACACAATAGAAAGATGCTACCAAGGAATGACTAGTATTTTCAATAATGTGCCTAATAAGGACTTAGTAAATGAGAAGATTATGAATGATTTAAAGGATACAGTTTTTAAAATAGATAATATTCATCTTTTAAAAGTTATCGATGGTTATAATTGTGATGTCTTCACTAAGGACAGTAAAGGTGTCAGAAGATATAATGTTTCGCTTGATAAGAGTATTCACTATTCTCACACATATAAAATCGTTGATATCAAAGAGGCCAAGGTCGATTCGAGGTATCAATTATGATTTATTATATTTTTAAAGAACAGATCTTTACTGTTTTCTTATCACTTACTCATTTAACGGCAATTACATTTAATGATCGAATATATGATTATGTCGGAGGACAAGAACAGGACTTTAAGATTTATGAGCTAAACAAAAAGCGCAGTCTTGTTTTTGAACCAAAGAGATCTGATATAAACAGAAACTTTATCGTATTTGGTAAAAAGGATAAACATCATTTTAATATTAAGTATGATGATACTCTTTCAAATAAAGACATTGAGATTAAAGAAGCTAGGCCTTGTAAGCTCTACACACTTTTAAAAGACACAGAAGACTATCAGTTATTTGAATGTCCTATGTCTTTATTAGTAATTAATAAAAGTGAAAGTAAGCTTAAGGTAAATGAATCAATAATAAGCAAGAAGAAGTTTATATCTAAGGGTCCTCCAGTATGGATCAACAATCAAATGACCTACTACAAAGGGAGATTATTATGAAAACTATAATTGCCCTAATGCCTTTATTTACATTTGCCGGATTTTCCTCTTTGGATAATAGTTATAATTATCAGATTAAAGATGAAATCAAGATAAAGGCACCCGCTCCAAAGAGAAATATAAAAAAGCGTAAAAAATTAGAGCTTAATTCGTTACTAAAGAAGATTGAAATTAGTGATAATACAATTTCAACAATCCTTGAGAAGAATGAAAAAAGAGTTATCGTTAGAAAGTCTGAGGATAGACTTAAGTCGCTTACAAGAATTAGAGGGACTCTCTTAAATTCCGTCATAGCTACAAATAGAAAAACTACTACTGTAGTCATTAAATTACATGAAAATGAACATTTTGATCAAGCTGAGGTCAGATGTTTGGGACTGAGCTTTGGGAAACGAGTTCAAGGGAAGTGTGATCTGATCGTTACCGTAGATCAAGAATATCAGATAGAAGCTGAACTATGGGACTTAGATGGAGCTGAAGGTGTCATTTCGGATCAATTTTATGATGGTTCAGAAAAAGAGTTTCTAACGAGTAGCTTCGCTTCATTCTTTGAAGGAGTCATACGAGCAACTAAAGATCGTCTTGTTACACCATTTGGTGAAGGCGAAAGACAGAATGGCAAGAATCAAGTTTTATCGGGCTTAACAGGTATAGCAAGTAACGCTAACTCAAAAATTAAAAGCTCTAGTGAAAAGAATCTACAAGTAGCACTAGTTAACTCGGGTAAGGAAGTATTCATATTTTTTCAAAAGGGGGTGAAGTTATGAAAAATCTAATTTCAATAATTTTCATAGTTAGCTTACTTTCGTCCTGCTCTACAATGAAAAAGACCATTACATATAGCTCTCTTAGTGGTGCTTTGGCCGGAGCATCTGGTGGTTACCTATTAAGTCCTGATAAACAAAGTCGTGGCGTTAATGCTGCTCTCTTTGGATTAGTTGGGGCCGGAATAGCGGCACTAGCTGGATACAGTATGTATGAAGATGATCCTAGAAACAAGAAACTAAGCCACATGCTGGAAGAGCCAATTCCTCTAGGACCAAATACCCTTGGACTAGATCTTGATGATTTAAAGATTGAGGCAAGTTTATCTAAGGAGGAAGCCTACAAGACTCCATTAAAAGATCTACCAGAAGAACTTAAGGGAAAAGTTAAAAAGCAGTATGTCATCAAGTATCAATCTAAGGAAAGATATCTTAATAAAGGGAATAAGACTTTCTATATCCCACCATTTCAAATTTATGAGCATTCTTATGAGAGCTTAGAAGGAGATAAGAGTGAATAAACATAAAAAACAAGAAACGAGTCTTGGGGACTTCATGGTTCCTCTTGTTGATCTTATGACGATCTTGATTACAAAAGGTATTGAAGGATTTGCCAAGCTTATAACTTTTGGTATTGAAAGGGCTGTAAATTACACAATCTCAGATATAAAGAAAATAGACAGAAAGCAACTATTAGGAGACAAAAGTACTTCTAGTTTTGATTCAATAGGTTTCTCACTAACTTCTAAGAAGGAAATCAAAGGAAGTGATGTAAACAAATCAAAGCATTCTTTGGTTGTTGGAGCGAGTGGATCAGGTAAATCAGTCTTATTAGACACCCTTATGTTTGATGACATGAGAGAAGGTAAACCTGTTATCTACATTGACCCAAAAGGGGATAATGAGTCTCTTGAAAGGTTCATTGATTTATGTCGTTTAAACAATAGAGAGTATTTAATATTTTCTGAGCATTATAATCAGGATGGTAAGATTAGGCTTAATCCTGTTATGGAAGGAAGCATAAATCATATCACAGACCGTGTTTTTAAAAGCTTTACTTGGTCTGAGGAATTCTATGCAAATAAATGTCAGCAAGCTCTTAGGAAGTCCATAAAGTCCCTTAGATTAGAGTCTAAGATAGTGAGTATTAAATCGATCTATGAAGAGCTTAATTTATTATGTGACTCAAAAGAAAAAGATTTTAAAGTAAATAAGTCAGAGATAGGATCACTTTTAACGAAGTTAGAAAACATTATTGATTCAGACTTTGGTGAGCTTCTTCATGGAAGTGATGCTTTTAGTTTTTCAAAGCTTAGAGAGCAAAATAAATGCGTCTATATAGGATTATCTGTTTTACGATACGCAGAGACAGCTAGGGCGATTGGGAAGCTATTTCTTGGAGATCTGAACTATTCAGTTTATCACACCTATAGAAATATAACTTCAGTGAGTAAGGCTCAAATAAAACCACTTGGCCTATATATTGATGAACTATCAGCGGTTATTACAGATGAGTTTGTTGAGATATTAAATAAGTGTCGTGGTGCCAAGGTTGAGATTACGTCAGCATTTCAGACATCTAGTGACATTAATAAAATTAGTCCTGAATTATGTCAGCAAGTCTTTGAGAACTCTCTTAACTGGTATGTAATGAAGCAGAGAATGCAGGATGCTGCGGAGTTAATATCACACTCTATTGGAACAATTGAAAGCACAAAGAAGACAGTTCGTGTCGAAGATAATGAAGAGCAGTCTATGGGATCTCAAAGAGATGTAGAAGAACTTATTGTTCATCCAAATATCATTAAGAATTTAAACGTGGGCCAATGTGTCTTATTTAGACAACAGCCAACAAGGCTAGATCTTATTAATGTAAAATATATTAACCAAGAAACCATTGATAAGAATCTATTTTATTTTGAAACAAATAACTACATTAACAAAAGAAAACAAAAAGTAATAGAGTCAACTAAAGAGAAGAAAATAAATAGGGGAGCGTTACATGTCTAATTTAATCCTAATGGATAATTATTTTAATATCCTTCAAGAAGTCGGAAGATGGAAAGTTATAGCTATTAAAGACT
The DNA here is from genome assembly GCA_002338505.1 of Bacteriovorax sp. UBA1852. Lineage (GTDB taxonomy): Bacteria > Bdellovibrionota > Bacteriovoracia > Bacteriovoracales > Bacteriovoracaceae > Halobacteriovorax_A. Next base: position 17,324 of record DDIK01000043.1, on the reverse strand, counting down.
TATACCAAAGTTTAAAAGAAGCTGGTTCTTACTCGATGTTTACCATCAGAGTAAACAAATTAGAACGCGAAGGCTTCTTAAAAAGTATCACTGGAAGCAACCGAAGAAAGTATGTTCATCTCACTAGAGAAGGATCTATGTTCTCACCTGTTAATATTTCTGCGATAGATTCCATCACTTTAAATCATGATCTTTTGGTGTCATCAATTCTAAATAAACTCTTAGATCATCCTGTATTTCTTAAAGGGCATATTGCTCATACAGACTATGAGGACAAGATTGATCCTGACGCAATAATCTACGGAAGAAAAAAAGGCATAGAGTTTAAAATGGCGATTGAAGCGGAATTAACTCAAAAGAGTAAGAAGCGAGTTATTAAGAAATTTAACTTATACACACAAGATGATGAGTATGACTATTGCTTATATGTTTTTTATCTTGGAAGTGTTTATCGTGCCTATAAGGGTGTAGCAGAACGATTAGATGAGTCAGTTAGGTCTAAGATCATTCTACTTTTAGATGAGAGACTCTCCAAAGACAGCTTTAGTTATCTAGATGCAGAATGCTACTTCAATAGTAAAGAGATGAAATTTAGAGAAATAATAGAATAAATTATTAAAAACTACTTGAACGTGATTAAACACCGACCTTCGCCCATGGAGAAATTTATGAATCTAATCAACTAGTTATCAAACACTATTATTGACCACCCCCTCACCACGAGCGGAGATGGTGTGGTCAATAATAGCTAATAACAGTGATTAAACGATTATAAATTATGGGCGAAGGTCGGAAATAAAAAAATAATAGGGGAGAAGTAAATGGAGAATAATATGGAAAATGAAGTTAAAAAGAATAAGAAAAGAGGAAGAAAGCCAATAGGGTATAAAGAGGAATATGTATTAAATAAAGAGCAGAGTAAGTTCTTTGTGGATCTAAGTAAAGAAGATGAATTACTTAAGAAGGTTCAAGAATTGCTTATTGAGGCTAATAATAAAAATTACGGTGGAGAGATAACTTTTAAGGACATGGCCCTATTTGCAATTGATAAGCTCTGTAAGAAAGATATCGAGAAGCTCAAAGATAATTCTTTGTCAGAGATGGAAAAAGTTGAAAGAAGTCTTGAAGAATATAACCAAAAGAACGGAACAAAATTAAATCTAGGAGAGTATTTAATTAAAAAACTAAACTTAAGTTAGGGGAGACGTTGCCTATTTTTTGGTAATGGTCACCCTATTAAAAATTATTAATAACACTTATGTAAGGCCTTGTTAGAATTTTAGGCCTTCATAATAAGTGAAAAATTTTATATAAAGGATTCATAGTTATGAAAAAAATAAATGTTAATGATGAAATTTTAAATATAAAAGAAGTTGCAAACCTTCTTAAAGTCCATTACAAGACGATTGAGAGATGGAGAAAAACTAGGTCTATGCCATATATAAAACTTAGTGGTTGTGTCAGATACAGCAAATTAGATGTTTTAAGATGGCTAGAACTTTGTAAGCAATAAATAGTACGAGGAATTTTATGGCAATTTATAAAATGAAAAGTGGCTCTTATAAGGCGCAAGTTTATGTAGATGGTCAAATGTTCTATAAAACCTTTAAGAAAAGGTCTGATGCTAAGGCATATGAGCTAGAGATGCTATCCAGTGATGGTACCAATATACAGCAACTACAAGGTCGTAAATCAGCAACGCTGGAGAGTTTTCTTAAAGACGAATATTTAACGTATCTTTTAAATGAAAAAACTCACAATACATATACTAATTATAAAAATAGAATTGATACCTGGGTTTTGAAATCAAGACTTTCTTATAAGAAAATTGGCGAGATAGAATATCTTCTTTTAAAAAAGCATGTGAACGGTATGCTTAGAAAAGGTGCCAGCGTAAACACGGTCAACTATGTTATAAAAGTTTTAGACAGTGCTTTTAAGTATGCTATGAAAACAGGATATATTGTAACTAATCCCATGATCCAAGTAAGTAAACTGAAGGATAATCGTGATCTCACAAATGTAAACGACAAAAGTTTGTCGCTAGATGTGGCTCGTGAATTACTCAAAAGAATTGAAGGTCATCAGTATTTTCCATTCACGTTAATTTTAACCATGGCCGGTCTACGAATATCTGAAGCATGCGCTTTACGTGTTAAATCTGTCGATTTTAAAAAGAACAAACTTATCATTGATAAGAAACTTGAAGCATATTACCCAAGAATTGATCATGGAGAACCTGAAGTTGAAAAAGCGCTTCTTCTAAGTACACCAAAATCACAGAAATCTATACGTACAATACCTGTTAAAGATGAACTCTTAAACATCTTAAAACCGTTATGTCAGAACAAGCATGATAATGACTTCATATTTGTACCAAAAAGAAGACGTGACTCAGGCATAAATTCTAATATGTATAACGTAATAACAAGGCGGGGAAATACACCAGATATTCATCAAGCTTTTTGCTACAACCCAAGTAACATGATCAAGTATATGAGTGATATGTTTTCAGCTGTAGGATTTCCAAAAATGACGTCACATAAAATGCGGCATACGTTCGCAAGATTATGGATGGAAAAAGTTGGAGATCTATTTGGATTGCAAAAAATGTTGGGCCATAGCTCACAGCAAGCGA
>DDIK01000043.1:0-14357 GCA_002338505.1 Bacteriovorax sp. UBA1852 | reverse complement strand
AAAGATAAAAAAGACTATGCTATTTGTATGCTATTTTGGTATAGTCAGAACATGGATGCCTATCTAGACTGAAAGACATGGTTTTACCCCATATAACTAATATTATATGGGGTAAAATGATTGCCGCCTTCCAAGAGCCTCTGTTGATGATTTGTGTATATTTGTACCGGCCGTTTACCGGCCACTTGTACAATAGCTCTGTATTTCCAATAGTTTTTTATCAATACTTGTTTGATTTATTGCATCATCGAAAGGAACTCTACTTTTATCAGCCCATGATAATGACAAAAATGCCAATTCTTTCAACATATTCACATAACATAATTTCGCGTTATTATTTTCAATCTTCCATTTGTCGATAGACTCTTTAGCTTTACTCATTGTTGAACTTGCCATTGACTTGGATCACGAAACTCTTCTATAAACTCGTTGTACTTGTTACTGTCACTAATAAGCTCCCAAGTCTTATTATATGCTCCACCGATTCTTTTATACCAATCAGTAACCAAACTTATAGTCTCTTTATCATTTAAGCTTGAATACACAGCTCTTTGCAAAGACATTAAGTGAAGATGTGATTGAATAGTTCTATCATCTGTTTTTACACTTGATATCATATTCGTCGGCCATGCCTTATAATTATCAGTAAGCAAGATATGCAACAACTCATGAAAAATCACATGAACTAATAAATCTTATTGATCATTTCTTAAGTACTTCTTTACATTTAAAATGAAAGGATGAGACATAGAGACAAAATCACCTGTAATAAGTGTACAGGTAATCTCTCCTCTTTTAAATTTGAAGCCTGAGATTTCAATTGCTTTTTCAATCAGTATTTTTCCTTCACTCTCCCATTTCATTTCTACACTAGGAATTATATCTCGGACCTTTTGTACAAGTTCACTATCAAGTTCAGTTCCCATAATTTGAGAGGTGTGTAGATCAAAAATGTCACTATAGTCAAAATGAATTTTCATATATCACCGTTTAAATATTAATATTCTTGCATGTCCCATAACATATTATTCAAATCAAACTTCCACAAAGCTAATTGAATAATATTATTACCAATCATAATTGGAGATCCTTCAAAACCTTCTTTCATATTTACTGGAAATTCAAAGGATATTATAGACAAGCTCTTAAGGACAGTATTTCCAATTGTTAGTTCATTTAGCTGATAACGATAACTTTCAATTGACTCCCCACTATGCCCATCAGTTCCGTCGTCTCTTTTTAATAACGTGAACAGCTCAGGATTTTCTTTAACATAAGAAAGATCAACTATTGATGCTGTTGCACCAGTGTCCAGTATTGTATTCTTCACCGTTGAATATTGTTTTAACAGTTAAATGACCTTTTTTCATGCGACCTAACTCATGAGATGTATTTTTATCAAGTTCTTCTATATATCGTAGTTTCCCTGATTTATAATCAACTTCAAATGGGATATTACCAATTAAATCAAGGCCATAGATATTACTTTTACATCTTTCAATCCTATGATTTTTAAGTTCTAAATTACCTATTTGGATTTTTTCAATCTCAATTAGATCACACTTAATTTTCACACCTGATGCTCCAAGAGCAAAATGACTTTGATCACTTTCAATTGGCATATATTTTTTGGACCAATCATCTGTTTCTATTGAAGCCTTCTCTCGTCTGCTATTATGTTTGTATTAAGTTCCTTAGGCACAGAAGTGTCAGGCTTAGCATTATTAAATGTAGAGCCTAGCCCATTTGCTAATCTTCAGAGCAAAATTTTGTTATTTCCTGCAGTGAAACTTAGGTTTATCACTTCACGAGTTTTTAAGTATGTAAAAACTACCTCTTTTGTGAATGCAGTGATACGACACATTGTTCTTTGCTGTATGTACGAAAAACACGGAACTACAATATAAACGGTTTTAGAAAACCATTAACCTAATAAGCGGAGAATTGAATGAATTTTATGAAGGCACGATCTATTGCACTAACTATGTTATCTACAATGGGGACTACTATTGCTAGTGAAGCTCAGAAAGTTTGTTTATTTGAATCAGAATGTTGGGTTGAGATGTCTGAAGAGGATAATAAAGAGCTTGTTACAACTATCAATGAAATTAATGAAGAAGCCCTTGAACTTATTCGTTCAGTAGGAGCCGAAGGAAATGTTTGGTTTAGAGTATATAAGAGAGAAGCTAAATATAGTACAAGAAGAGTTACGCCAAATGGTTTAACAGAGCCAGCTGTTAGAGCTCTTCTTAACAATGGAGCAAAATTCTTCGTCGGTAGTGACTATGAAGATATGCTTCAAAGATATGAGGTGGGAAGTGATTTCTTTGAAGATATTATTAAATTTTTCAGCAGAATTAAGAACTATGATACTAATAGCCTAGCTAAGCCTCTTAGTTTTGAAGCTTACTACTATGATTATTCAAGAGGTGATAATAAAGCCAAAGTTAACTTTCTTGGAGATAAATTAAAGGTTGTGAGTAACTTTGTAGAGAAACAAGCAAAGGCCGTGAAGTATGTATCATTATCAACAGTAGACTTTACTAATGCACTTTATAATGAAAATTATGAGTATAGACCTTATCTGCTTGTAACTGATAAGTATGTCGTCGCAGCTCTCTACCGTTGGCAGTTATAATTATTTAAACAATTGAACCTGACTTATTCTGATGTATATTAAAGCTATTTACATATTTCTATACTCAATGTTGTTCGAGCATTTTTGCAATTTCTATGGTTTCATCGAGATTCAAGCCACCATCGAAATGATCTTTACCTGGAATTCTCACTCTTTCCTTCGAGGGTTACATACATAAACTCAACCATGACAAGAAAAGCTTTAGAAGTTGCTAAGCGACTGTAGTGATCTAGTGTTTCACTGGTCACGAATCCCTCACTTGTTGCTTCTTCCATTAATATTTTGACTTCTACTTGGCATTGGACAATGGCAAAGCTCATGAGATTCAAACTCTGCTGTTTTAGTGTCCATACATCGCCAAGCTCCACTAATATAAACCCAGACATTTCTTGCACCTCTATCATCACAGTATCCAATATTTTTTTCACAAAACCCTGCTCCTGTTGCAGAAGCACCAAACGTACAATAATGGTTTTTGTGACAATCAGAATCTGCCCAACAGTATGGCTTAGCTGAAGCAGCTATTGGCAAAACAGATAACAAGGTAAGTAGTTTTAGATAGTTAAGCATATTTTCTCCTTTCGAATTTCATTGAGTAATTGATAACATTTACAGTATTCTTGAAAAAGAAATAAAAGTGAAATATATGTTCACCAAATGGAAATAAATGAACTTAAATATTTTTTATACGTAGCTAAAACAGAAAATGTTAACAAAGCAGCAGAAGTTAACTCGATATCAGCTGGGTCGTTAAGTAAAGCGATTTCAAAACTTGAGCAAGACTTAAATACTAACTTGTTCCACAGGGTTGGTCGAAATATTAAGCTCTCAGATGCTGGAAGAGCCTTACAAGAAAAAGCTGCTTTTGTTTTGGGGGAAATTGAAGATATTAAACTAAGTATCGGCGGGCCCACAAGTGACCTTAATGTTTCACTATGCGGAGAAGAGCTACTTTTAGCAAAGTTTGGTGCTGAGTTTGCTAGTGTAGTGACAAAGCGGTTTCCAAACTCGAAGTTTAATTTTATTTCAACAGATGAAAAAGAATCTTTTCACAAGTTACGTTCAAGAGAAGTAAATATTATTTTCAGTACATCAAAGCCACCAAAAGGGTTTTCTTTTAAAGTATGTTCAGAAGTTTTGTTTCAGACTTGTATAAGCAAAAAGCATCCGCTGTTCAAAAAATATAAAAAAGGTAAACAAATTAATGTAAATGAACTTATTCAACATTCATTTGTTCTACCTACTCAAAATTTACTAGGAAAAACTAAGGATTCTCAATCAACTGATGGCTGGAGAGATGATAAGTTCCCGCGAAAGATTGGCTACAATGCCTCAAGTATTAAGATCTTGGAGTCTTTACTACTGTCTGGCCAGGCAATTGCTTATATACCAGACTACCTTGCAGATAATTTGAATGTTGAGATTCTTAATGTCATTGGTTGTCCATATTTTTGTAGTCAAAAAGTTTATCAAATAACAAGAGATCCAAAGGAGTTTGGATGGCTGAATCAGTTATGGTGACTGTTTGTATCACCAATGTCTCTGAGTATGAATGTACAATTATTTGAAAGAGCGCATTTGAGTTTACTTCGAATAATTCCCATACAATAAATCGAAGGTAATTAATAATTTCTTTGTGTCTTAGCAGGAAAAGCTTCCTAGTTGGAAGAATTTCCAGTCCTATATAGCTTTGAGAAAAATTACTCCTTGCTTATTGTATAATATAACACCAGAGTAATCGTTTTATAAAATTTTTTAAATCGAATCCCAAACAATATCATCTTCCAAAAATCCACCATGTCCACTTTCTAGTATAGTATAAGTACTATGGCCCTTTAACCTCTCTACCATTTCTTCAAAAATTATAGGGGGCGCATAGGTGTCAGCTTTACCAGAGTAGATATTCACTTTAAAACCATATTTTTTAATATTATTTTCAACATCATCGAAATTTATAAAATCTGTTTTAACATTATTATTTTCTAAAATCTCTTTAGGCTTTAAGGTATAATCTTTAACAACTAGTTTTTCTTCAAATCGACTATAGCTTATGAGAACATCATCTGAATCTCCTCCGCGCTCTGCAAGCCATGTAGAAAAGTCCTCTCCTGAGCTTTCTCCGGTATAATCCATAGCTGAAATTATCTGTTGCTTGACTTTAGTCGTTAAGTCTTGCTTACCTATTTTAACTTGGGGATTTAAATTGTTTTTCAGAGGATCAAAATTCAACTCATCAAGTTTGCTTAGAAGATTGACTTGGCTATTTTCGAAATGATATTTTACATAATAGTTGTAGTACCAATCTAAGGCGTTTTTCCTAGCTCCTAGCTCCATTAACTTGTGAAAACCAGATATGTCATAAGCCAAGATCTCCCAAGTTTTTGAAAATCCAATATTTCTTGCTAGCGCATCCCAAATTTGACTTCCACATAGCCTTAGCCTAGAAACATTGATAATGCATGTATCTTCTGATGTATTATTAAGCAAATATATATCAAGCTTTCTTTTGTAGCGGGATATTTTTCAAAGAATTTATCTAATGCGATTATCTCATTATATCTTCTAAGATTACTAAAATCACTATAATCTGACATATAACTGAACCCATGAACATTAAGGCTTTTAATACTTTCCGGAAATAAAGATGCGTACTTTAGAGCTACAAGTGCTCCATAACTTTGACCTAGAATATTGGTCTTTTTATTTGGACCAATTACTGAGTTTTTTATCATCTGTATGTCGATAGCAATGCTTCGTGCTCCCCAATTTTGTAATGCAGCCATCTTTTTATTACTATCATATTTAGGATAAGCTGTAGAGCAACCTGTTCCTCGCTGATCAAAAAATATAATATTCTTTGCGATTTCAGGATCTTTATTCATGAATGCAAAATAACTAGAGTGGCTCGAAGCGGCAGGACCCCCATTAATAAAAATAGTGGTCTTATCTGTTATTTCATGAGGGAAATAGACTAGAATGTTCACTGGCCTTTTTATGCCATTATTATAATAGTCTTCTGGCACAGGTAGAAAAGCTACCTCATGTGTTTGTGTTTTTTGAAGGGTCGTAAGAATATTATAACAATCTTTTGGAGAAGCTGATGCATCTATAATGTTTTCGAAACTAGCAAAAGCAAGAGATATATTTATCAAAAATAAACTCATTAAAACATTTAGTTTCTTCAAAATGACCTTCCTTTTTTTTCTAAAACATCGATTACATTAATTTTCTAGTAAGCTTTTTAAATTTCATGGGATGATTTGATCGTGCGATACATCCGTTGAAATCTTTCCATGTATTCTTCTAAATTGTCAAAAAAGTCTTCGACTTTTTGAAATAAGATGAGTTTCAAAAAGTAGATTAATTCTTAGTTTAAGGACAATTAAAGAATAAATGGCTAACGACAATATAAACTACCCACCGGCGACACTTATAAATACCCATTAACCTGATCCAATAAGTTCACTTATTTACCAATTGATCTGTTGAGACCTTCACTTAGGTCTATCTGTCCCCTAATATTTGATCTATTTGTTTCTTCACGATTTGCATTATGTGAGTTCATTGAAAGCTTGTTACTATGAGAAACAATGTCATGCATACACTTAATTTCTTTCATGAACTTTCCACAACTGTTGATTCCATTTTCTTTTTCATAGTTAAATTTAGCACGTCTTGCTTTGGCATATGAATATAGGACATCGAGCATACCACCTGGAATATTTTCATCACTTAAAAGGAGCTTGTAATCACCTGTATACAACAAGGACGCTGGCCCTAAAATACTATAATCTATTCGTGCTAGCATAGCATTAGCCCCAATGCCTCCCAGGAGATCACCTAGGAGACCATTGGCCTTAGCAGATGGATGGTTTTGATATAGAATGTACTCCTCTTGATCAGCGGACTTTATTTCTTCATAAGATTTAGGTTTATTTAAATAATAGCTTCTGAAGTCAACTTTCATCATTTTATCATCATCTGACATAACGGTTACAGCTCTCCCTCCTCCTTTATTTTGACCAGTACCATAAGTAAAATCTAAAAAGGCATTACCGATTAAAGGAAACGATTCCACAATCGCATGTAGTGCAACATTAAGCTTATTGGCACCATTTTGAATTTCGCAAACAGAGCCTCCGACGACAATGAGTCTTCCTAATTCTATATGTGCTGCTTTTTTACTCTTGCTTGAAAATTCGATTCTCTTGGCACTGCAGACCTTATCATCTGCAAGTAGAGGACTTGTTGAACTAAAGATAAATATAAAACATAAAATTAAACTTCTCATAAAAACTCCTTAAGTTAACTAAATATAATGTAGCAAAAGCTGTGCCACTAACTCATACATCGTTTAACCTTAGGAATTCGAATATTTTCAGCAACTTAGTAAAATCATCAAGAAAAAAAAATGGATTTAAACTTATTTAGTTGTCAATTTTTTTATGTTTTGTACAGTTCTTGCACAAAGCTTAGAACTATAAAGCTTACTTGGTTATCTTATTAATAGTTTATATTTGCTAATTACTCAGATCTCGCCTGTTAGACCTATTGTTCATTTAGCTCATTGCAAGCTAATCTTATACTATTTTCTGCTTGAGTGAAGGCAGCTTTCGCGCCCATAAGTCTAGGAGTTAAAGCTGTTCCTTCAAACTCAACTATTTTGATATTAAGCGAATCTACTTTTTCTTGAATTTTCTCCAAGGCAAGTTGAGCAGCTGGAGATTCATTACAATCACTAAGACTTGCGAAACTTGAAAAACTTCCCAATACAAATAACCCAATTATTAATGCTTTCACAATAAACTCCTATATTTTATCAAATGGTTTTCATGTAACCAGTTTTTACAAATGCAATGTCTTAATGATTTAATATTAATCGAAATCAAAATAAATGCCATAGACCTTGTATATACTACAACTACCTATTCTGGAACTGTCTAAAGAGTCGACAGATTCACAGTTATTCTCTCGAATTGACTCTCTAAATATTTACTCAGACAAGACTTTACCCTTGAGCTTCAGTGAAGATTGTTTCTCAACTAATAAGGCTAACATTTTTAACTTATAACTCGTACAGGGTTGGGAATCAGCTTTAATGACGGCTTGCAGAACTATTCAAAAATCTCAAAAAACGAAATTTCATACTAATAGTTATATAGAGAGAAACTATTTTAATGGCGATCTTAAAGGATGACTGAAAACAGGCCGAAGTGAGATATAAAAGTCAGGCGAGAGCACAAAATATAAGTGATCTCGCCATAAATGATAGTTAAATCTATGGGTTTATCTTAGTCTCTGGAGAAATTTCTACTCTCCCAGGAGAATCAAATAAATCAGCACTCCCTTCGATCACAACTTGTCCACTTAGGATTTTCATTCGAGAGTTCCGTGCTTCACCAACACTAAAAACTCTCGCATTTGAAGTAGTGTCAAGGACATCGACACTTTCTATTTCTACGACAAAGCTTCTTGAACTATAGTTTCCAAAGTGTATCTTATTACCAGAACCGCCGTACTTTACAGGATTTACACTTCTCACCCTAGATAGAGTAACAGGATTCCAGAAGCGATAATTTCTCTTGTTCTCGCTAGCTAAAGATCTTATGACTCGGGTGTTTGTTGATTTTAAATCAAATCCTCCATCAGAGTTTAAGGAGGAGATAGTATCTTCAATTATTACATCGTCAACATTTGACTCAGTCGCCACGCCATCACCATTAAAATATGAACTATTACTCGATTTTTTTTGCCTATGATTTTTTAAAAGAGACTTACTTATCAATATTTTTTTAACACTATTATGAATAGCCACACCCATCGGGAAATCATCTTTATGAAGTTGTTTTTGCGAGTCCCCAAGAACCTTATCAATCACGATATTCTTGCTTGAATATTTGAGTCTTATGACTCCTCTCGTATAGCCAAGGGCCTCAATGTTTTCTATTTTTAAATTTTCAACAGATGCGTGTGATCCACTACCTGATTTATAATTTTCTATTAAACGGGTAAAGTTCTTTGCTCTAATTTTAGATAGTGTTAAGTTTTTTATTGGCTTAGCAATTCTGAAAATACCGTTTCCAAAGTTTTGAAACTCAATATCTTCAAATATAAGGTTATTTGCACCGCTCATCAGCCTTATAAATTCTTTTCCTGATTTAGTAGACTTATCAACCCATGGAGCTTGTCTGGTTCCTCTAAAAATAGCCTTACTTGAGCTTTCATTGACCCTTAGAGTCTTTATCGATATAGGATTTAACTCATTTGAGCTTCCCTTAGAGATATTTATACTCTTTGTAATATTATAAATCCCCTTATTTGATAAAAGTAAAATTTCTCCACCTGTTGAACTAAGCTTAGAAATTAATCCATTGATATCTTTAAATGCCTTCGCATTTTGCGCTGTACTTCCTGACTTGTTACCTGCCCCATGTGGAGATACATAGTAGCGAGTTGGACTCGCTGCAGGTATGTCAAAACTATCTGTTGATGAGAGAATCTCTATACCTGCCAAATTAAAGTCATCTTTAAAGCTATTTGCAAGAATACCTAGTTTAAAGTCTTTCGCTTCTTGGTGTGAGACCTGAAACTTAACACTATAAGCACTCTTTTCACCTTGGGCCGGAATATTAAAAGTCTCACTAGAAGTACTTGCATTCGTAATAATACGTATATTTGAATCTTGTTTATTTTGAATAAAGTGTAAGATTACTTCATAGTCTCCAGTGGCTAAAGCAAAGTCATAATGGATACCAGGGATATGGTGATCAGAATCAAATTTGTCAGCACGAGCAGTTCTTAAGATATCAAGATTAAGATCACTTGGTACAGATTCATCAATTGCTAGCGCATTAAGATCAACTGAAGAAATCGCAGAATCTTCACTACCAATCATATAAAACATTCGATTTGTATTATCAAAGTAATTTTTAATCTCATTATTTGTATTTTTATCACTCATCCATGAATCAAGAGCAGCTCCACCAACATTTATTTGATATATTTTAGCTTTAACTGATTCTAATGCCTCCTTAACATCCATTTTCTTAAAGTAGAGATTTTGACTTAGCGTATGTAGCTCAAGTCGATGTACGCCAGGAGAGATACTCACTCCTTCTATGAGGGGTCTCATTATATATTTTCCATGTGAATCTGTCTTTTCAAGAGTGATATTTTCATATAGCTTGTCGCCAATTTTCAAATTAAATTTTGGAGTTCTCCTAGCTGACGAGTAATTTAATTTAATATCAAACTTCATACTCACACTTGATTTATTTTCGATGGTATAGGTTATCTTTTGATTTTTCGCCACTCTTACTTCATATGAAGAGCCTCGCTTTGCTTTTTTTACATCCATATTACTATCAGTGTACTTGGTTGCTCTAATTTGACCTGGTAGCTCATGAATAAATGGTGCAACACGATCAGGCGCCTCAATTACAGATAAGTATTTAAGATAGAAATTATCGCTATTTGACTGAATTTTTAGTGTCGATGTACCATTTGGGATTCTCACGCCTTTTAGAGCTATTAACGTTTTAGAAGAGCCATGGCCAGATGTCTCACTTAAAGCCTCAACAGTTAATGGATTATTATTAAGAGAGATATCTAGTTTTGGAACTCTCTTTTTTGAAGAGTACCCAAGATACAGATCAAAAGACTTGTCTTGTTCAGAATTATTAATAGTATAACTTAGGCTTAAGCCTCGTTTAAAACGCATCTCATAACTTGACCCTCTTGGTCTCTTTGATACACTTTGGCTACTATCACTAAATTCCCATGATTTTATTTTAGAAGGAATTAAGTGCGTTTTGGCATTATCAACTTCATTAAGAACTAGCTTTTTTAAGTAAAAATTGGGACGCTTAGAAGTTAACTCAATTGTGTTAATACCTTGAACTAGTTTAATAGTGCTTGAAAATTTAGCACTAGCAAAATTCCCATGGCCTCGAGTTTCTTTTGCATGAAGGATAGCCTCTGATGTGGAATTCTTTAAGATGACATCTGTTGCATAGTTTTTACTGGAGAAGTTTGCACTGACTTCAAAATGAGCTGCAACAGGAGAGTTGAAAACAAACGCAGCTTTTTTATCTTTTGAAAATCGGATCTCATAACCGCTTCCTCTTTTATTTACACTAGCGGTCGTTCTTTCAAGATCAAGATTATTATTACTAAGTCCTATTCGCAACTTTTGTGAATCACTTGAGTCTGAAAATGAACTAAAGCAACATAAAGAATAAGAGATAACTATTAGTATAACTTTAAATATGCTCATCAGGTACTCCTGTGTATAAATATTAAATAAATTGATGATAAGGCAAAGTTAACTCATTTTATAGATATTACTAAGATGTATTAAATATAAGTCAGATATCAAGTGTTTATGTAGTATTCAAGTAACAGAGGTGACCACAGACTAGAGGCATACGCTCAATTTGTACTCACATTTATAACTGGATGATGTTATGCCTATGGTGTGAAATCTTTAGTATTTCTAAAGATAAACCTTTAAACAAGAGATTAGCGAACTTAATGCTGAATTAGATATTGCTCAAGTTTCTAATGATAGAAATACCATTAATAGCGTGTTTATTGTCCTATATTTTTAAAATATTAAAACCGCTTCTTATAATTTATATAGAACTGTCCACCAAAGTCTGCTCCATCTTGCTTTTTAAATTGCTTGCTTGTTATTCCATAAGAATATGAAAATTCAAAGTTTCCATACTTGTAAGCGACTCCCACGGCAGCACGACCAACAACATTATACTTTTCTACAGAATGACTATCAGAAAAAGTATTACCGTCAAGAAAGATATCTCTAAAAACATATGAACTATTAACAGTTGCGAACCCATATAGTCGTGTCTTGTCTTCTTCTCGTTCCGACTCAAAACCAAGTAAGTTATCATCAGGAACATTCATTCCAAATCTTGCCATAACCCCTGCGGTGACACTTGTATTAACATTCCCAATTGATCCAATTACGTAAGGAGTGATGTCTGCAGCAAATCTTTCATTTTCGACTCTAAAATTCTTTGCTCTAGCATGAGTAAGATTAATCCCGACTTCATTGTTTAGCTGGTGAGACCATCCGTTTGGATCATCTGAACCTATAAGCTCATGAACAAAGATTTGAGTCTCTTCAGCAAATGAATACGCGCCGATGACACCAAAGTCTAAGACTGTCATTTCGAGATTGCTTCCTGCTTTTTTTGCAACTGCAAAAGTTAGATGGGCCCAACCAGCATACGGTCTATCGTCTTCAATGAGATCTGGGTTCTCAATATCTTCAGGTGTATAGATTTGTTGGGTCAGAGTAACGATATAGTAGTTTTCGCTATATTCGTCTGTATACCAATCAAAAAAACTTGGTAATTTCTCAGACATATATCCAATCTTAAGTTCATTAGTAAGATGTCTATCAGTCATATTTGGAGTTAGTGAATCGTTCATGATTCCAATGATGAGCTGTTTGTCTTTTTCTCGTTTAACGTTACTGCTAAACTTAAAGTCCTCTATTTGAACTTTCTTTTCTTTCAAATCTTCATAGTTTTCTGCAAAAGCTTGTGAGCTTAAAGCTAGGAAAACTAGAATAGCTAGCTTCTTCATAAAATCTCCGAGTTGAGATTGGAGAATACCGCAAGACCCACGCAGTGCGCAACGCACCATGTTAATGTTACATAGATTTACTTGAACTAACTAAGGATCTGCTTTATTCATATTAAAAATATAAAGCTGTCCATCTGAAATCTCGTCTGTCATAGTCACTAGATTTAACTCTCCAGACCACTCAACTTTTGAAAGGCTCAACCCATGCCCCTGGGCATGAGTACTCAGATTAAATGTTTCGCTCGCATCACTTGATGAAATAAAGTATTCTAAGACAGAAGATTTCACACCATAGTAGAGCACTTTGTTTTCATATGTCCCGAGAAACTCTTTCTTATAATTAGCTATACCGTAGAAAAAGTATGCTGGATCGAACGTTCCAAATTCATGATGATTTGTACCATCATAAATCATTAATCGACCTTCAGTGGTATCATCAGTTAAATAATAGTAGACACCGTCTCTTAAATAAACAGATATGACATTATGATTAGGACTTGAAAAGACAAGTGTACTACTTAATCCATCATGGATAAAAACATCCGTTCCTAAAGCATATAGAAATTTATCATCGTGTTTTTGATAAGCTGTTAGCGGTCCAGTGATCTCTATCGTCCCCGCAGTAGTACCATCTGAAATCTGAATATTTCCATTATTATCATTTAAAAACATCTTTCCGTTAATAATAGGATTATATTCCATATTAAAAAATCTGTTAAAATCGCTCAGGTAGCCACCGACTATAAAGTAATCAACAAGTTCTCCATTTGCAACATTTATGTCTGAAGAAAAGAGATCATAACCCACCCAACCATTTGTATAAACAATCTTGTTTCCAAGGCGAGCTATCTGACCAGTTTGAGCATCTGAATGATCAGAGTTTGTACTGTCTAAGAAGAGGCTGTAACTGCCTGTTAAAAGAGTTGAACTTTTAAGAATATTAATTCCTACAGCAATCCATAATGTATCATCGATATCGTCATAGAACATTGAGCTGTTACTAGTCCTGTTTCCACTGTTTACATTAATGATTCGATGAGTTCCTATAAGTGATCCGTCACTTGCTATAACATCTGCGGTTTGAGTAAAACCACTGATAAAAATATCAAGCATAAAAAGAACATTATCACCGCCGAGGTGTATAATTTTATCATCTTTATCAAAGTGATTATCATTGGGATTTGTTTTGATATCCTCTATGCCTAATGAGATTGTACCTGACGTTGTTCCATCAGTTCTATAGAGAGAATGAGAGCTGTTACCATCTTTACGATAAGTGAAAAAGGCATAACTTTCACTTTCAACAATAAACTCGATCTCTAAATTGGCAGGGTGCATATTAAAGTTAGGAATGATAATTTTCTTTTCGCCACTAAGAGTATTGAGAGACACAAGAGATATAGTTGTCCCATTATTTTCAGGATAGATAATATTATCTTTTAAAGTAATAAAGTTCTCTTCATTAAAAGCGCCTTTGCTTAAAAACATGGCCTCGGCGCTTTTTTTATCGACTGCCCATAAACTATGACCTCGACTCTTTTCTATGATCTTTATGAATGTGTAATTTCCTTTTTCAAATAAGACTAAATTGCTTCCATAAGATGCATGGCCAGGAATCGAATCATACTGAAAATTAACACCATTCTCATTTAGACTAAATAATTCATCACGATAGTCTAAATCTGATGCCATAACATAGTGCTTCCCATTTATTGTTGCTAAGTGAATTGGCATTTGATGATGAGACTCAAACGTCTTTATTCTGTCTAAATCAGACAACACACCATTTGTTTTAAATATAGTAGAGACACCATTTTCTGTCCCGGCAAAATACAAATCACTGTTCATAGAGTAAAAGAGACTACCAACTCTAACATCAACACTCGAGGGCACAACAGCTCGTTCTCCATCGACTGGATTATACGCATAGAGAAGACTATCTTGACCAACAAAGTAAATATCACTATCTGTAATATTTAAATATTTTTCATAACATGCTACTGGCGAACTTCCGACCTCAGAGGGCGTAGTTGAACCATCCCACACATATAATTTTCCAGATCCACAACTAGTAGATGTATGCCCAATAAAATAATAATTACCTGAA
>DDIK01000163.1:3050-3756 GCA_002338505.1 Bacteriovorax sp. UBA1852 | reverse complement strand
GTTCTCTCACTTGTTAAGAATGGGGGACTTCTTGATCACATAAAGACAAGGAATATTCTCCAACTCATTACATGTGACATTCCGAATGAAAATATCTTTGATGTTAGTTCTGGTCCCCTTTTAAAAGAGGGCAGTGATGATAATCCACTGACGATTACTACTCAGTCAGCCTCTAGACTATTGGAGTCTATTGCAAAAAAAGAAGGCTTTATAGATAAAGGTGTCCATGACGGGAAATTGGAAGATTACCTACAAACTTTTGTTAATAACCTTCCTGTTGGCAACGATATCTTTGTGTCTGGTGGAGAGTTAACTATTAATGTAACTTCAGATAGTGGAAAAGGCGGACGCTCAACTCACTTTGTTTTAAGCCTGGCTGATGAAATATATAAAGATAGCAAAAACCATAACGTTCATATATTAAGCTTTGGAACAGACGGTACTGATGGACCAACTGATGCCGCAGGTGCATATATAAATTATAGTATGTATAATGGGGAAAAAGTTAAAGATTCACTAAGTAACTTTGACAGTTACAATTACTTTCATGAGGTGGGAGGTCTTATAAAGACTGGGCCTACAATGAATAACCTCATGGATATAAGGTTTATTTGGCGTGAGAATTAAAACTATATTAGAAGAGCTTAATCCACAATTCTTAGAATGTTCTGAATTTATAAATGAGAATATCAAGAAGTTAAAAAGA
>DDIK01000163.1:0-2772 GCA_002338505.1 Bacteriovorax sp. UBA1852 | reverse complement strand
TTAATTACATACGCTGATCAATTTCAGTCACTTGAAAATACACCTTTGCATAATTTAGGTGAATTTCTTAATGAGGATCTAGATCGCTCTGTTAGTAATGTTCATATTTTACCATTCTACCCTTGGACTAGTGACGATGGGTTCTCATCTATTTGTTTTAAGCAGGTTTCTGAGGATTACGGAAGTTGGGATGATATTGCAAAGATTAAGCAAGATAAGATGTTTGACTGCGTTTTTAATCATGTTTCTTGTCAGAATGAGTTCTTTCAAGAGGCGCTTAAAGGTAGTAAAAAGCATGAAGAGATGTTTCATATTGTAGATAAGAAGAAATATCTATCTGATGAATTTCAAGAGCAAATATCTCTTGTGGTTAGGCCTAGAACTTCACCACTCTTTTCTAAGTATAATTTTGATGGAGAAGATAAGTATGTCTGGACAACTTTTAGTAAGGATCAGGTAGATACAAATATTGGCAATGTCGATATGCTTAAGTACTTATTAGAAACTCTCTTTCTCTACATTGAAAAGGGTGCGACGTTTTTTAGAATAGATGCGGTTCCATTTATGTGGAAAGAACTTGGTACAAATTGCTCACATCTACCTAAGACACATCTCTTTGTGAAACTCTTTAGAGCGATTGTGGAAGAAATTGGCTCTGATATGCTTATCATCACTGAAAGTAATGTGCCTCACCATGAGAATATTACTTATTGGGGAGAGGGGGATGACGAAGCACATGTCATCTATAACTTCTCATTGGCACCTCTTATAATTCATGCCATGACTTTTAAAGACTCTAAGTTTATTACCAAGTGGGCACAGAACGTTTTTGATATTGGAAGTAATGTTACTTATCTCAACTTCACTGCAACTCATGATGGAATCGGCATGCGAGGACTTGAAGGAATTGTTCCAGAAAGTGATGTTCAAGTTATTTGTGAAAGAGCTAAGAAAAAAGGTGGTCAGATCGGAGAGAAGAAAAGCCGAGGTGGAAATATTAAGCCTTACGAACTAAATTGTACTTGGGCGAGTTATTTAAGGGAAGAGTCAGAAAGTGAAGACTTATTTATTAAGAAAGTCGTCAATACTCATGCCCTTGCTATGTTCTATCCTGGGATAGGAGCACATTATGTTCACAATTTCTTTGGAACACTTAATTGGGAAGAGGGATTTAAAAAATCTGGAATAGCAAGAAGACTTAATCGCAAGAAGTTTAATTACCCAATTGATTATTCCAAAACAGAGAAAATAATTAAGAATGATTTAATAAAGCTGATAAAGTTTAAGTCAGAAAATGAGGCCTTTCATCCCAAAGCGAGTATTGAAGTCGTGGAATCAATTCCTGAGGTTGTTAGATTTAGAAGAAAAAGAAACGAAAGCCATATCGAAGTGATTTTTAATCTTACATCGAAAAATCTCAACGTAGATGGCATTTCGTTATCTGGTTATGAATTAAAATTACTTGATCTAGCTTAGAAACTTAATAAGCATTTCAACTCCTTGACCGCTTCCGCCTTTTTGTACAAGAGTTGGCTTATGTGGACTTGTCCAACCAAAGATATCAAGATGTGCCCACTTTGTTTTACCAACAAATTTTTCTATAAAAAGAGCAGCCGTGATTGTTCCACCTTTGCCTGTTCCTGCAGAGTTTTGCATGTCTGCAAAATCTGAGTGTAGTTTTCTAAAGTAAGGTCTAAATAGAGGAAGTCTCCACGCAAGATCTCCTGTTTCACTTCCTGCCTTAAGTATTTTATCCGCAAGTTCGTCATTATTTGAAAGAAGAGATGCAATGTCATCACCAAGGGCCACTTTACCTGCTCCTGTGAGAGTTGCGATATTAATAAGGAAGCTAGGATCACTTTCTTTTGCAAGTGTAATAGCATCGGCCATCGCAAGTCTTCCTTCAGCGTCGGTATTATCAATTTCAACTTTTAAGCCATTCTTTGCAATGAGAACATCACTTGGCCTAGTTGATTTCTCACTAATTGAATTTTCAGCAAGAGCAAAGAATAGGTCGATATTTTTCTTTGGCTCATTCTCTTTTAGCCAAACCAGTAGACCGGCCAAAGTTGCAGAGCCACCCATATCTTTCTTCATCAAGCGCATACCACCACCTGACTTTATATTAAGTCCTCCACTATCAAAAGTGAGACCTTTTCCAACTAGTGCCATTTGCTTTGTCTTAGCTGAAGCTCCTCTATATTCAATCTTTACGATTCTGGGAGGATTATTAGATGACATTCCTACACCTAGGATTAAACCACAGCCTTCTTTTTTTAGTCTCTTTTCATCATATGTTGTTACTTTGAATTTCTTGTGTCCCTTGACGAGTTTCTCAAGTTCCTTCGCATAATAAACAGGTTGTAGAATATTTGGAGGGAGATTGACTAGGTGACGAGCTTGGTTAACAGACTTAGAAATGGAGAGTGCTTTTTCAATTATTTTATCTGAAACTTTTTTCCCGTCTTTCTTAAAGTCAATTTCTCCAAGACAAAGAGAGTTTTCAAAACGATAGAGTGTGAGATCAATTCCAATGATAATACCAGAGAGTCCATCGTTTGAAAGTCCATAGGCCTCAACTGTAATCTTCTTTGCATTATACTTAAGTAACTCCATCACACATTCAAAAGCAGTTTCTTTAACAGTGCTGTATTCATTATCTGTCGTGATACCATAATCATTAGAGTCTTCGTTTATTTCTGTTACCATGACAATGACTGGGCCAGATGAACCACTTATAATAGTTCTTGGGCTATTGTGAAGGTCTGCTAT